>JBKOZY010000169.1:0-3623 GCA_046726135.1 Pseudomonadota bacterium
CCATGGAGACGGCTTGCCACGAGCCCCTTTGGGGCCCGGGGAAAACCGTCTGAAAGAAGTTCGTAGTCAGTGACGCTCCGGGGCGGCAGGGGAAACCCCTGTTTGCCCCGGAACGCAAATCACGTTTACTTGAGCTCGACAGTGGCGCCCACCGCCTCGAGCTTCTTCTTGATTTCCTCGGCATCCTTCTTGGCAATGCCCTCCTTGACCGGCTTGGGGGCTCCTTCGACCAGATCCTTCGCCTCTTTGAGGCCGAGGCCGGTGATCGCCCGGACCTCCTTGATCACCTCGATCTTCTTCTCGCCCGTCTTGGCCAGGATCACGTCGAACTCGGTCTTCTCCTCGACCGGTGCCGCAGCCGCCGCTGCCGGTCCGGCAGCAGCCACCGCCACCGGTGCTGCCGCCGACACGCCCCACTTCTCCTCCAGGAGCTTGGACAGCTCGGCCGCTTCGAGGACGGTCAGGTTCGACAGCTCATCAACAATTTTGCTTAGGTCAGCCATTTCTCACTCTTTCGGTTGGGTTTGAACCAGATTTCACGCTTGACCGTCACGCGGCCGGAGCATTGTCCTTGTCGGCATAGGCCTTGAGCACCCTTGCAAGCTGGCTGCCAGGCGCCTGCAACAGCACCGCGAGGCGGGTTGCCGGGGTCTGAATCATGCCAACCAGTCGCGCCCGCAATTCATCGAGCGACGGCAGGTCTGCCAAGGCCTTGACACCCTGAGCGTCGAGGCGCGATCCGCCGAGCGTGCCGCCCAGAACGACGAATTTGTCGTTCTGCTTGGCAAACTCCGTGGCCACCTTCGGCGCCACGACCGGATCGGCGGCATAGGCCACCATGGTCGGACCCTTGAACAGGTCCGCCATCTCCTTCGCGGGTGTCCCGTCAAGAGCAAGCTTCGCCAGGCGGTTCTTGGCCACTTTCACGGTCGCGCCAGCCTTGGCCATCCGTCCGCGCAGGTCGTTCACCTGGGCAACCGTCAAGCCAAGATTGTGGCTCACCACGACCGAGCCGGTGGTCTTGAAAACCGCGTTGAGCGACGCCACGAGCTCTGCTTTTTCAGCTCTCTCCACTTGCTCTCTCCAATTTGGGCCCCCTCGAGAGAAGGCCCGTTGGACCAACCGCCGGGCCCGGAAACCGCGCCCCGCCATCAGGCAGGGGCGGCGCCGTTCCAGCGGCACTCGACTGCCTGTCCCCGGGGCAACCGGCCATGCCGGCACCCAGGTCCTGTGAGGTTCAAACCGCATCTCGAACGCGACCGAAATCGCCATCCGTGACTCGTTCTGACACCCATCTCATGCAGGCTGGCGTTTTAAGCGGTGCCCGAGGGCGCCGCGCCTGCAATCTCGGACAGGAGTTTCACCTGCCGCCCGGCTCAACTGCGCCGCGCGGCCAGGCGACCGGCCCCGGCGTTAACCGCCGCGACCGGAATTCCACTTCAGCTCTGACTGCTCGGGGCCACCGTCGCGAGGTCGAGCTTGATGCCGGGGCCCATGGTCGAGCTCAGCGACACCCTCTTCAGATACGTACCCTTTGCCCCGGTGGGCTTGGCCCTGACCACGGCATCGACAAAGGCCCGGATATTGCCGGCCAGAGCGTCCTCGGAGAAGCTCGCCTTGCCGACCCCGGCATGGACGATGCCGGCCTTCTCCACCTTGAACTCGACCGCACCGCCCTTGGCGGCCTTCACGGCCCCGGCCACGTCTGGCGTCACCGTGCCGACCTTGGGATTCGGCATCAGCCCGCGCGGGCCGAGCACCTTTCCGAGCCGGCCGACCAGCGGCATCATGTCGGGCGTGGCAATCGCCCGGTCGAACTCGATCGTGCCCTTCTGGACGGTTTCGACCAGGTCCTCCGCCCCGACAATATCGGCGCCGGCCTTCTTGGCCTCCTCCGCCTTGCCGCCCTTGGCGAAGACCGCGACCCGCACCTTGCGGCCGGTGCCGTTCGGCAGGTTGCACACGCCGCGGACCATCTGGTCGGCATGGCGCGGATCAACCCCGAGATTGAGCGCGACCTCGATCGTCTCGTCGAACTTGGCGACGGCGCGTTGCTTGATCATCTTCAGCGCCTCGTTCAGTTCGTAGGACTTCGCCGGGTCAAGGCCTTCGCGAGTCTTCGTCACTCTCTTCGAAATTCTTGACATGGCTCACTCCACCACTTCGAGGCCCATGGCGCGGGCCGATCCGGCAATGATCCTGGAAGCCGCATCAAGATCTCTGGCATTCAGGTCCACCATCTTCTTCTCGGCGATCTCGCGCACCTGCGCCTTGGTGACCTTGCCGATGAAACCGCCGCGCCCCGGCTCCTTGGCGCCCTTGTCGACGCCCGCCGCCTTGCGCAGCAGATAGGACGCCGGCGGGGTCTTGATCAGGAAGCTGAAGGACTTGTCCTGGTAGACCGTGATCAGCACGGTCACCGGCGCGCCTGGCTCCATGCTCTGCGTCGCCGCGTTGAACTCCTTGCAGAACATCATGATGTTGAGGCCACGCTGGCCGAGCGCCGGCCCGATCGGCGGCGACGGGTTGGCCTGTCCGGCCTTGACCTGCAACGTGATGTAACCCGTTATCTTCTTTGCCATTCTTCCCTCCCTGCTGATCGCAGGCGTTTGAGGTTAGTGGTGCGGCCGGATCGCGGCCTCCCACCCAGACTTCCGAAAGCTAAACCTTCTCGACCTGGCCGAATTCCAGCTCCACCGGGGTCGGCCGCCCGAAGATCGAGACCGCAACCTTGAGACGCGAGCGCTCCTCATCCACCTCCTCGACGAGACCGTTGAAGGAGGCAAAGGGCCCATCCGCCACCCTGACCTGCTCGCCAATCTCGAAGGAGATCGACGGACGCGGCCGCTCCACGCCCTCCTGAACCTGGTGGAGGATGCGCGTCGCCTCGGTTTCGGTGATCGGAATTGGCTTGTTGTCCGATCCGAGAAAGCCGGTGACCTTGGGGGTGTTCTTGATCAGATGGTATGCCTCGTCGGTCATTTCCATCTTTACCAGCACATATCCTGGAAAAAATCGCCGCTCGCTGGACACTTTGCGGCCGCGACGCATCTCGACCACCTCCTCGGTCGGCACGAGAACCTGCTCGAACAGCTCGCCCAGGCCCTTGGCCGCCGCCTGCTCCTTGATCGAGTCCGCCACCTTGTTCTCGAAATTCGAGTAGGCGTGAACGATATACCACCTCTTGGTCATGCCGCCCGCCCTCAGAAGCTCATCACGAGGAGACGCTCGACAAACCAATGGAGCGCAGCGTCGACCACCAGAAAGAAGACGGAGGACACCGCGACCATGATCATCACCATGGTGGTGGTGATCATGGTTTCGCGGCGGGTCGGCCAGGTGACCTTGGCGGCCTCCTGGCGAACCTGCTGCAGGAACTCTAATGGGTTGGTCCTAGCCATCATTCCATCCGTCCGGCCTGCCCCAGTGGCGCGGCCGCATTCACATTGACCTGGCAGGGGCAGAGGGGCTCGAACCCCCGACCTGCGGTTTTGGAGACCGCCGCTCTACCAACTGAGCTATACCCCTGTGCCGGCCGGCAAGGCCAAGTGCCTGGCCGGCCGATACTTTTTTACCTATTCGATGATCGAAGCGACGACGCCGGCGCCGACGGTTCTGCCGCC
>JBKOZY010000170.1:0-5065 GCA_046726135.1 Pseudomonadota bacterium
AAAAAGGAGTGACGCTGGCCTGGCCGGGAACCTTGCATAACGCGGCCGCGTTGGATCGCGGGGCAGGACCATGGCGCGCGCGAAGACACAACAAACCCCCCGCGAAGGCAGTCCCGAACAGCAATCCGAAACGCAAGGGAAGCCCGATCCGGCGATCGACGTCAGCATGGCGCCGTCAAGCGAGGAAGAGCGCGACCTATCCAGCTATTTGAGCTTTGCCGGACGATTCTGGAGGGGATCGGCGCGGCGCAAAGCGTGGCTGCTCACCGGCGGTGTGGCGACCTTCATCATTCTCAACATCATCGTCCAGTTCGGGATCAACCGCTGGAACGCCTATTTCTTCAATGCCCTCGAAAGCAAGGACGTGGCGACGGCGGGCAAGGCGACCCTCCTGTTCATCGGCCTCACCCTCATGGCAGCAGCCGTCGCCGTCGGCATGGTGCAGTTCCGCATGCGTCTGCAGGTCGCGTGGCGCCAATGGCTCACCGGCGAGCTCTTGTCGCATTGGCTCGCCGAGCAGCGCTTCTACCGGCTCAGCATTTCGGCGCCCGAGATCGATGCGCCGGAATTCCGCATGGCCGAGGACGCCCGCATCGCCACCGAACCGGTCGTCGACTTCGTCATCGGCATCACCAATGCCGGTCTTCTCGCCATCACCTTCCTCGGTGTGCTGTGGGGGGTCGGCGGCTCGATCACCATCGCCGGCTACACCATACCGGGCTACATGGTGTTCGCGTCCCTGCTCTATGCGTGTTTCATGTCGGGTTTCATCGCTTGGCTTGGCCGACCGCTGGTGCAGAAGGTCGAGCGCAAGAACGAGGCTGAAGCCCGATTGCGTTTCGAGCTCGGACGGGTGCGCGAGAATGCCGAGCAGATTGCGCTGATCGGCGGCGAGAAGGACGAACGATCATCGCTGAGGGGCACGCTGCGCTTCCTCGTCAATCGCGTGGTCGAGGTCGTCAACCAGCAGGCGCGCCTGACCTGGTTCATCAATGGTAATGCCGTCCTTGCCGGCGTTTTTCCTCTCCTCATCGCCTCGCCGAAATATCTCTCCGGGGAGATGACGCTCGGCTCGTTGATGCAGACATCCGCCGCCTTCGTTCAGGTGCAGCTGGCGCTCAACTGGCTCGTCGAAAACTACATCCGCATCGCCGAGTGGCTGGCCTCGGTCAGCCGCGTCGTCAGGTTGCGCGGCGCTCTGTCCGATCTCGATCAGTCGGTGGGAGAGACGGCGGACCAGCGCATCGTCGTCGACACAAGCCCGGACGATGCCATCCATCTGAGCGGCGTGTGGGTCGGACAGCATGACGGGCGGGTCGTCATCGAGGATGCCGATGCCATCATCAACCGCGGCGAGCGTGTCCTGCTTACCGGCGAATCGGGCACGGGCAAGTCGACACTGGTGCGCGCCATTGCCGGGTTGTGGCCGTGGGGCTCGGGCAAGATTCTCATGCCTGCCGATGCCGAGATCGCATTCCTGCCGCAGCGGCCCTATATCCCGCTCGGCACGCTGCGCAACGCCATCACCTACTCGACCGGCAAGAAGAAGCGGGAGGTGAGCGATCAGATCATCAAGGACGCCATGCGGCGTTGCGGGCTGCGCCATCTGTTGCCCCGTCTCGATGCCGAGGAACGGTGGGACAAGGTGCTGTCCGGCGGCGAGCAGCAGCGTGTCGCTTTCACCCGTCTCGTCGTGCTGAAGCCCGACATCGTCATCATGGACGAGGCGACGTCGGCCCTCGACGAGGACGCGCAGGCCTCGATGATGGAGCTCTTTCGTCATGAGCTCGAGGCCGTCACTCTGATCAGCGTCGGGCATCGGCCGGGGCTGGAAGAGTTCCACGAGCGCAAGCTCACCCTGCAGCGCCATCCGAGCCAGACCCGGCCGCAGGCACCGACCCGCAAGCGCCGTGGCGCGCGACTGTTGTCGCGTCTGCTGCGCCGCTCGCTGCGGCCCAGGCCCTCCCCCGACCCAAGCCGCCCGGATTGAAGCCGCTGGGCGGACCTGACCGAATGATCGACAGGGCTGGCCGCTTTCGCTGGGGATAGCGCCGCCGTCGCCGCGCTGCCGCCGTCACCGGGACAAACTTTCCTGCTTCTGACTTGTGCGTAGAGACGGTCGGAGGGGACCCCATGAAAGCCATCATTGCCATCACGGCCATTGCCGCCACCTTCGCCTATGTGGCGACGCCGGCCCACGCCGGTCGCGCGGTCAACACCGCTCTCGGAACGCTATCGGGGTTAGTGGTGTTCGGGCCGGTGGGAGCAGTCGCCGGCGCCGCCGTCGGCTATACCGCCGGCAAAGGCATTGCGCGCTCCTGGGGCATGTCGAAATCCCATCGCAGGCCGCCGCGGCGCAGCTATCGCCGCTGAGGCCTATCAACCAACGCGCCTATCGCAAAGCTGAGGCGATCGAGATTTGTTGCGGCGGCCCCGGATCGACACGGCCCATGCCCTCATCTGCGGCATAGGCCGCCGCGATCAACCAGAAGGCGAAGGCCGTAACGAGCAGAAACATTGCGACCATCTCGACGAAAAACCTCAGATAACTTCCCGGTTCGGGTAAGTCTCGGATTTGCATCACTCACTCCCTAACTTACCAAGCTGGTCCTGCCACTGAGTTCTCGCCGTCGGTTGTGCATTGCAGCACTCGAACCGCACTTGAACGGCTCGTTCATCGCCCATTCATCGAGCGGACAGGGTCAGCGCTGGTTCGCATTGAGAACTTCGTCGACGACCTTGCCATTTCTGCCTCCTCTCCGAGGTATGATCCGTACCAGATCTCTTCTGGATAGTTCTGTTGGATGACCTGCGAAGTTGAGATGTAATTTCCTTTTTCCCCAATGTCCGGTTGTTCGCGAAATTTTTCGCTCTCTACTGGCGGGAAGGAAGTCGGGACTATGGAAGGACATGGGAATGACACAATCCATGGCCTGAATGGCAAAAGGGGGGACTGGCAAACCGCCTTTTGGGCGGTGGTTATTGCCGTTGCACACGAAAGCTGGTCGTGTTCAGAAATCTGTCCACCAGTACCAAGCTGGCGCTGCTTTGCGGGACATTCGTCATTGCCATTGCGGTTGCAATTTATGGCCTCGTCGCAGAGAAGACGATCGCGATCGAATTCGCCCGCAAGGAATTGGTCGGCACCCGCTATCTCGAGACCATTCGCGGCGTCTATGGAGCGTTGCTGACCGAGCAGCGCACCCGGCCGGCGGAGGAGGTGCTCGCGGCGCTCGCCTCGGCCGAGGCCGACGCTGCCGGCAAGCTGCAGACCGCCGAATTCAATCACGAACTCGTCGCACTGCTGCGTCAGCTTCCGGTTGGCGAGCCACAAGGCGGAAGCACCGATGCCCGGTTCCTGGCGGCGCTGGCGACTGCCCAGCGCCTGGCGAGTCGGGTCGGCGATGACTCGAACCTGACCCTCGATCCCGATCTCGACACCTACTATCTCCAGAATGTCGTGGTCAAAGCTTTGCCGGCCATCCTCGGTTATCTTGGCGAATCGCAGGCTCTCTCTTCCCGACCCGCGGCCACGATCTCCGCGATTGACGACCGCAAGATCAGGCTGCTCGTGCTTGACGGTCTCATCTACGCCGCCCTCGACGCCTTGCACGCCGATCTCGATGCCGGCTCGCGCCTCGCTGGCGGTCACCTGAAGCAGCTGCTTGGCCCGAAGCTTGACGACATGGAGAGCAGCATTCGCTCCTATCTTAAAGCCCTGGGTGCCGGGGCTGACGGCGAACCTCTCCAGGTGCTCGCCCATGCCGATGGCAATCACAGATCCGCGGCTGCCGTGCAACGCACCCTCGACCTTTGGGCCGCCACTGAGGCGGAGCTCGCGCGGCTCCTGTCGGAGCGGATCGACCTGCTCCTCGGCCGGCTCTGGTTCAGCCTGCTGATCACCGGTGCGTTCGCCTGTCTCAGCATTGCCATCGCGTTGATGACTCATCGTCACATCGTCAAGCCGTTGGAGAGACTCGAGAGAGTCGCCAGGACCGTCAGGGAAACCGGGGACCACGGTCTGCGGACGGATTATCGCGCCGACGATGAGATCGGGCGTCTCTCTCTAACCTTCAACAACATGATGAGCGAGCTCGCCGCCGCGCGCGAGCGCGAATCCGTGGATCAGGCGCGTGTCGCCGCGGTCCATGCCGAGCTTTCCCGGGTCTCCAGATTGACCACCATGGGCGAGATGACGGCGTCGATCGCACATGAGATCAATCAGCCGATAGCGGCAATCGTCGCCAGCGCCAATGCCGGCGTGCGCTGGCTTGGCAATGCCGTGCCCGATCTCGATGAAGCGCGTGCCGCCCTGAAGCGGATCGTCGCCGACGGCCATCGTGCGGGCCAGGTGATGAAGAGCGTGCGCAGCATGTTCAAGGACAGCAGCGCCAAGGTCAGCCTCGATGTGAATGAGCTGATCGGTGAAGTCTTGGCGCTGCTGCACCGCGATCTTCAGAAGCATGCGATCGAAATCAGAACCGAGCTGGCAGGAGGGCTTCCGCAGATCATGGCCGATCCGGTCCAGCTGCAGCAGGTCCTGCTCAATCTGATCTCCAATGCGATCGAGGCAATGGCAGCGGTCGACGATCGTCGAGGTGTGCTGCGGATCACTTCGAGCCTTGATGAGTCGGACAATTTCCTGATCACCGTCACCGATTCGGGAACCGGGATTGATCCGGAGCACAAGGATCGCATCTTCGAAGCGTTCTTCACCACGAAATCCAGCGGCATGGGCATGGGTCTCTCGATTTGCCGCTCGATCGTCCAGGCGCATGGCGGGCAACTGTCGGTCGCCCCGGCCATGCCCTACGGCTCGACCTTCTCGATTTTGCTGCCAAGGGATGGAAGCGCATGAGTGACGGCCATTCCAAGGCAGTGCCGATGGTATTCGTCGTCGATGACGATGAATCATTGCGGGAATCGCTCGGTAGCCTTTTCCGCTCGGTGGGCCTCTGGGTGGAGCTGTTCGGAACGGCACCGGAGTTCTTGAGCACGGCCTTGCCGGACGTGCCGAGCTGTCTCGTTCTCGATGTCAGGCTCCCTGGGCTGAGCGGACTTGACT
>JBKOZY010000171.1:0-2319 GCA_046726135.1 Pseudomonadota bacterium
CGACAAGGTCGCCCGGGCGATCGGCGATCGCGACGGAGAGGCAGCCGACAACCCGATCCGCCAGCGCATGCGCGACGACGAGGCGATGCTCGCTCAATCCGGCCTCGCGTCCGACGAGGCCCGTCGCCTCGCCGGTCACCGCATCTTCGGCTCGAAGCCCGGCACCTATGGCGCCGGTCTCCAGGCGCTCATCGACGAGCGCTTGTGGCAGACCAAGGCCGACCTGGCGCATGCCTATCTCGCCTGGGGTGCCCATGCCTATGGCGCCCTCAGCCACGGCGAGTCCAACGAGGTGATGTTCCGCCGACGGCTCTCCGCCATCGAAGCGGTCGTCCACAATCAGGACAATCGCGAGCACGACCTTCTCGACTCCGACGACTATTACCAGTTCGAAGGCGGCATGACGGCGGCGGTCGAGCATCTGTCGAACGCCCGGCCTGTGGTCTGGCACAATGACCACTCCCGTCCCGAGCGCCCGCTTCCCCGCACCCTCGAGGAGGAGATCGGCCGGGTGATGCGGGCCCGTGTCGCCAACCCGAAATGGATCGCCGGCGTGATGCGCCACGGCTATAAGGGCGCTTTCGAGATCGCCGCCACGGTCGACTACATGTTCGCTTTCGCCGCCACCACCGGCGCGGTCCAGACCCATCATTTCGATCTCGCCTATGACGCCTATCTCGGCGATCGCGAGGTCCGCGCCTTTCTCGCCGACAACAATCCTGCAGCGCTTGCCGAGATTGCCGCCCGCCTTGCCGAGGCGGTGGAGCGTGGCCTGTGGTCGCCGCGATCGAACTCGGCCTGGCGCGAGCTGCAGACCCTCAGGAAGGAGACCGTGTGATGACCGACGAGACCGCCCTCAACACCCGCCACGCCGACAAGATGCGCAAGAAAAAGGCGGCGCGCGACAAGATCATCGCCGGCAAGACCATCGAGAAGGGACTGCTGATCGTTCACACCGGCAAGGGCAAGGGCAAATCGACCGCTGCCTTCGGCATGATCTTCCGCTGCATCGGCCACGGGCTTCGGACCGGCGTGATCCAGTTCGTCAAGGGCTCCTGGGACACCGGCGAGCGCACCGTGCTCGAGAGATTTCCGGAGCTCGTCACCATCAAGGCGATGGGCGAGGGCTTCACCTGGGAGACCCAGGATCGCGCCCGCGACATCGCCCATGCCCGCGCCGCCTGGGAGGAAGGCAAGGCGATGATCGCCGATCCCTCCTATCGCATGGTGCTGCTGGACGAGCTCAACATCGTCCTGCGCTACGATTACCTGCCGCTCGAGGAAGTGCTGGAGGTTCTCAAGAACAAGCCGGCCGACAAGCACGTGGTGATCACCGGCCGCAACGCCCGCGAGGAGCTTGTCGCGCTGGCCGACCTCGTCACCGAGATGACCGAGATCAAGCACCCCTTCCGCTCTGGCGTGAAGGCGCAGGTTGGCGTGGAGTTCTAGAGCATCTAAATTCAACCAGGGGTATAGGCAGGGGCGGTTTCCTTGGCTCTGTTGCGGAATAGCCACCGGGCGCAACTGGTCAATCCGCTCATCGGATTGTACGGTGCCGGTCGGGGACAGGGATGAAGCAGGTCTTCGCGATATTCTTGAAGGCGCCCGGCGCGCGGCCGGTGTCGGTGCTCGTGTGCCTGCTGTTTGCCGGGCTGTTCGAGCTGTTCAGCGTCGGCATGATCATTCCGGTGGTGACCATTGCCGGCGGCATGGCGGCCGGCAAGCCCTCGAAGCTCGGCGTGCTGACCAACAAGATTTTCTCGGTCATCGGCATCAGCCCGGCGATCGACACCCTGCTGATCCTGCTCCTCGCCTCGCTGACCATCCGCTCGATCCTGGCCTTTGCCGCCATGAGCTATGTGGCCATCGCGGTTGCCGACGTCGCCGCGCGGATCCGCCAGCTTCTGCTCACCACCATGCTCCGGGTGCGCTGGAGCTATTTCACCGACAGCAATCCCGGCAGCCTGTCGCACACGCTCTCAGGCGAGGCGCATGCCGCCGCCGAGACCTACAATTCGGCTGCCATCACCGTCACCGAGATCACCAAGATCGCCATCGCCTTCGGCATCGCGCTGCTCGTCTCGGGAGCGTTCTTTGCGGTCGCGCTGCTCGGCGTCGCCTTCATCGCGGCGCCGGCCATGGTGATCCTGTCGCGATCGCGGCGCTCGAGCAAAAGCCATTGGAAGCACACGAGCAAGCTGGTCAGCCAGGCCCAGGACACGATCAGCAACATGAAGGCGCTGCGCTCGATGCAGCGCCAGGCTTCCTTCGAGCAGCTCTTCACCAAGAAGATCAAGGAGATGCGGCGCTCGCTCGTGC
>JBKOZY010000172.1:0-1646 GCA_046726135.1 Pseudomonadota bacterium
GCGTCACTATCGTGGATGACGGCACTATTCCCAATCGGCGGGGCTCGCTGTCGATCGACGATGAAGGGACCCCCTCCTCCTCAACCACGCTCATCGAAGACGGCGTTCTCGTCGGCTATATGCAGGATCGGCTCAATGCCCGGCTCATGGGCATGAAGCCTACCGGCAATGGCCGCCGGCAGTCCTACGCGCATCACCCGATGCCGCGCATGACCAATACCTATATGCTTGCGGGCGACAGACCGCGCGAGGAAATCATCGCCTCCGTCAAGCGCGGCCTCTATGCCGTCTCCTTCGGCGGGGGACAAGTCGACATCACATCGGGCAAGTTCGTGTTCTCCTGCACCGAGGCCTATCTGATCGAGAACGGCAAGGTGACGGCGCCGGTCAAGGACGCGATCATCATCGGCAATGGGCCAGACGCGCTCACCCGAATCTCGATGATCGGCAATGACATGGCGCTCGATCCGGGCATCGGCACTTGCGGCAAGAATGGCCAGGGCGTGCCGGTCGGCGTCGGCCAGCCGAGCCTCAGGCTCGACCGCATCACCGTGGGTGGCACCGCGGCGTAGCTACCACCTTCTGCCGGCGCGCTGTTTGTCCCGAAACGCCACGACATGGGCAGCCGCGACGTCGTATTTGGCCGCATTCGATTCATCCACGAATTCTTCGATGAAGTCAGTCGCCGGTTTCTCGAGGATTTGCTTGGGAGATCCCACCTGCTCGATCCGCCCTTCATTCAGGACCGCGACCCGATCGGCAAGCTCGAAGGCCTCCTCCTGGTCGTGGGTGACGAACAGGGTGGTATGATGGGTGCGGCCATGCAGCTCGCGCAGCCAGCGCCTGAGCTCCTTGCGCACCTTTGCGTCTAGGGCGCCGAAAGGCTCATCGAGCAGCAGCACGCGTGGCTCGATCGCAAGCGCGCGGGCAAGCGCCACCCGCTGACGCTGTCCGCCTGAAAGCTGGCCCGGATAGCGGGTTTCGAGACCGGATAACTGCACGAGGTCGAGGAGCTCAAGCATCCGGCGCCGGATGTCCGCCTCTACCGGACGCGAGCGGCGCGGCCTCGCCCTCAAGCCAAAGGCGACATTGTCCATGACGCTCATATGCCGGAAGAGCGCATAATGCTGGAATACGAAGCCGATCCGGCGCTCGCGCAATGACAGGTGGGTGGCGTCGATCTCGCCGAAATGAACGGTTCCCGAATCCGGCATTTCCAGCCCAGCGATGGCCCGCAGCAAAGTCGTTTTGCCTGATCCTGAAGGTCCAAGCAGGGCGACCAGTTCGCCGCCTTCGACCTTGAGCGACACCCCGCGCAACGCCGCAAACTTCCCGTAACTCAAGTGAAGATTGTGAACCGAAACAGTGACCGACATGCCTCATCTCCCGCCATTCAGTGTCCATTGCGTTGCGCCAATGCGTCGCTGTACCGCCATTCGAGCAGCGACTTGATCGCCAGCGTCAGGAGCGCCAGCCCCGCCAGCAGCGAAGCGACCGCGAAGGCCGCCGCAAAATTGTATTCGTTGTAGAGAATCTCGATGTGGAGCGGCATGGTGTTGGTCTCGCCGCGGATATGCCCTGACACGACCGAGACCGCGCCGAACTCGCCCATCGCGCGCGCATTGCAGAGCAATACGCCATAGACG
>JBKOZY010000173.1:0-7771 GCA_046726135.1 Pseudomonadota bacterium
GATCCGCGGGCCCGATGAATTCATCGCCGCGGAAGTCGAGCGACAACAGTGCCCGCGGATGATCCCGGAAAGCATCGAGCAGTCGATGATCGCCCTGCGATTCGCTGCCGATCACCAGATGCAGCCGCTCATGCCGAAGCAGCGCCTGGGCAGCGGCAGGCGAGGCGATCCCGGCATCCACCCAGAATTCGAGCGTCGGGAAGCGGTCGGCGAGGGTTTCGACCAGCGGGCTCGGATCGCGTCCCGCCATGATGGCGTCGAGATCCGCCACATAGATCGCCCGGAAGGGTGCGACCGACAGCAGCCCGGCAAGCACTGCCGCGGGCTCAGCCGATCGGCTGAGCGGCGTCACGATCGGGGCATAACTGCCCCGTTCGCCCTGGCGGGCATGGACCACAAGCGCTCCTTTCAGGTCAATGACCGGCACGATCTGCATGATGTCGCCCCTGGGCCTGCTAGACCATGATGATGTTAGGTCGGTACAGCTCTCATCATCTTGCTCTATCATCCGATATAGCCGCGCCACTGCGTGGGAGGAAGCATGAGCTCGATCATCGGATGGGATGTCGGAGGCGCACATCTCAAGGCCGCCCTGGTGCGGGACGGTCGGCTTGCCAACGTCGTGCAGCTGCCGTGTGAATTGTGGCGCGGCATGGACCGGCTGGAGGTCGCGCTCGACCAGGCAACGGCCAGGCTCGGCAATGCGCAGCATCATGCCGTCACCACCACGGGCGAGCTTGTCGACTACTTCCCCAACCGCCTCGAGGGTGTGGACCGCATCGTGACCGCGATGGCGCGCCGACTCGGCGGCCAGCATCTCGTCTTCTATGCCGGTCCGCGGGGCTTCGTCACGGCAGAGCGCGAGCTGACATTCGCCGAGGACATCGCCTCCGCCAATTGGCATGCCACCGCCGCCCTCATCGCCAACCACATTCCCGATGCGCTCTTCATCGATCTCGGCTCGACCACGACCGATATCGTCCCGATCGTCGGCGGCAGGGTCATGGCGCGGGGCTTCAACGACCATGACCGGCTGGCGGCGGGCGAGCTGGTCTATATGGGGCTGACCCGCACGCCGGTGGCTTCAGTCGCCGACCGGGTGCCGTTTCGTGGCAGCTGGGCGACCTTGATGAACGAGTATTTTGCCACCATTGCCGATGTCTGGCGCGTGCTCGATGCGCTGCCATCCGATCTCGACCAGCATGCGACCGCCGACAACCGGCCCAAGGACCGCGAAGCCTCGATCGGGCGGCTGGCGCGCATGGTCGGGCTGGACGCCGCAGACGCCAATGACAGCGAGTGGCTGGCGCTGGCATCCTGGCTGGCAGAGATGCAGATGCGGCGCATCGAGGATGGGCTCCATCTCGTGCAATCGGCCTGCGGCTTGCCGCTCGCCGCGCCCGTGATCGCTGCCGGGGCAGGGCGGTTCGTTGTCGAGCGGATCGCGGCCCGCCAGGGTCGACGCTCGATCGATTTCGCCTCGCTGATCGGCGGGACCGGCGAGATCGGTCGCTGGGCCAGCACCTGTGCGCCGGCCGTTGCGGTCGCGCTGCTCCTGTCGGCGAGCCGCGGGTACGCCTAACCACATCATGCTCTAGTCAGAGCTCTGGTGGGATGCGATCCGGTCCATCAGCCAGTCCCAGGCTTCGCGCTCCTCGGGGCCGGCGGTCTTGTAGATGGCGATCTTGAGATAGTCGATCTCGCTCATGATCTTGGACCGCGGCAGCATGTGGAGGCGGCTCGTCAGGATCGCCGCCTCGACGACCGCTGCCTTGGCGCGGTTGAGGCCGCCAAACGGCCGGTGGTTGTGCTCGGAGACGACCCGGCAGCGAAAGCGGGGACGCTGGCTGTCCTCGGCGACGTCGACCACCGCAAGCTCGGCATGGGCGAGCGCTGCTTCAAGCCGCGGCACCGGAACGCCATTGGCCGGACAGGTCGGCCAGTCGCGGCGGCCGGTCAGACAGCCGGCAAAGACCCTGACATCATCGGTCCAGTTGGCGATGGCAAAAGGCACCTGGCGCAGATTCTCGAGAGTGGTCGACGGCCTGAACGGCGCGATGATCCAATGGTCTTCGGCGGCAATCAGCCCCAGCGGCGCAATATGAACCACATCGGAAGCGCCGATCGTGGTCACGATGCATTCGCGGATCATCGGCATCAGGACTGATCCTTGTTCGGCCGCAGCGTATGGCCGCGCTCCGCCAGGCGCGTGAGGTCTTCCGGCTTGCGGTCAGCGCCAACGCCCCAGCTCAGCGGCTCGTCTTGCGCGTAACGCTTGCCGAGAAGAAAGGCAATCTCCGCCTTCATCAGCTCCTGCGCCAGATAGAAGGCATGCGCCGCATCGTTCTCGACCCCGAGCTTCGGATAAAGCGACAGCGCATCGGTGGTGACGTGATGGCTGGTGGCGTTGTAGATGTGGATTCCATCCTCGGCGACCTCGATCCGATAATTGCGGTCGCGGACCTGGCCGGCGATCTCGGCAATCTCGTCGGGGCTCACTGCGAAGGGAGAGAGCTCGTGGACCTGCAAAAGCTGCCCGCCATATCCCTTGGGCAGGCTCTGGTCGCGCCTGGCGGCGTAGATCATCCGCCGCGCCGCATCGTGCTCCTGAAGGGTGCGCCGGGTGTGAGGGCTGACCTGCACGACCAGCACATTGCCGATCTCGAGCTCCGAGCAGATGCCAAGCAGCAGCGCGGTGATGCCCGATGTGTCGGCCTCGGTGAGCTCGGTCAGGTTGCCGGTGCCCATCAGCATCGGCGTTGCCGGACGCGCCCGCCGTACCTTGGCATAGCGCTCGAGCGAGTCGGTGAAGCCGAAATGGATGGGATCGAGCACCGGATCGGCCATGACCCTCAGGCCCCAATGCGCCGCCTGATCGATGGCCTCGAACAGCGAGTCGAGGTCGCCGTGCCGGCTCGGGACCAGCACGGCCTCGGTACCGGTGTCTCGCGCCAGTGCGATGGTCTCGCGGGTGAGGCTCAACAGCGCATCGGCGCCGGCATGGGCACCGCGCTTGAGCTCGTCGAAATCGCCTGAATCGACGCTGACCTTGAAGCCTTCCTCCTTCAGCGCCGTGATCGCATCCTCGAGATGGGGGAAGGGCACCCCGGGCTGACAACCGAGATCGATGACGTCGGCCGATGCCGCCGCCATTGCGCGGGCGCGGGCGAGGAGCTGCTCGACGGTGAGCACCGGCGCATCGACGATCTCGGCAAAGATCCGGATGTCGTGCTTGCTGAGGTCGAGATTGATTCCGGCCTTGCCGAAGAAGGGCGGCAGATCATGGATCTCGTCCGGTCCCCTCAGAAACGGCACGCCGAAATGATGCGACAAGCTTGTCAGGTCCATGCGGGTGCGGCCGGGGACATAAACGGCCGAAGCTTTGACCGGCGCCTCGAGGCGCCGCTTGATGATCGGCTCGGTCATCAGGGAGGCCACCTTGACCCCGATGTCGCGCACCTCGAAGGTGAAGCCGGGATCGGCGAGACCGGACAGCACCTTTTCGAGGCGCGGCCTGGCGAGCCGGCCGGTGAGGAAGATGTGGTGGCGATCCTCCATGACCTTTAACCGATGCGGCTGAGGGTGGTTTCCGCCGGCGCGCGCCCCTTCATCACGGCGCCGAGCGCCGGCAGCGCCTCGCGGTCGGCGAGCCACAGGGCGGGAACGCCGCGCGCCATCTCGGGGAAGGCACGATCGACAATGCCGCGCTCGGCCAAGGCTTCCGCCGTCAGCGGCGGCGGCTGCCGTTCGACCTGCTTGATGAGGATCAGATGCGCCGCGGCAATGCGTCGGGAAAGCCATGCCGCGAGGCTGTCCGACGTCACGCCCCAGTGATGCGGGATCGCAGGATCAAGCGCCAGGGGCAACGGGTTCCAGATCACCGGTCTCTGCCGGTCCAGCGCCGCAGCGAGCGCCCCCTCGCCATCGGCAAGCACCAGGCGGGCATCGAGACTGGCCAGCGCCTCGGCGAATTGCGCCATCGCCAGGATCGCCATGCGATGGGCGGCCCGGTCGTCGAACCCGATCACCGGCTGGGCGTCGCGCACCGCATCGGCGAAGGGCCCGCCACCTGCCACCACGACGACCGGTGCCCGCGCGGCCGCAATCACCAGGAGCCACTCCTTGAGAGCAGGGGCGAGCGCCAGGCTGCCGCCGAGCTTGATGACGGTTGGCGCTGTCATTCCATGCCGGCGCGTGCTGGCGAGCGCTCCCGCATGATCTCGACGCCGACGCCGCCCGGCCCGAGATCGAGCTTCTCGACCTTGACCCTCACCAAAATGATCGCCGCATGCTCGAGGAGGCGCGCGGCGATGCGCTCGGCCAGCGTCTCGACAAGCTGGACCGGCTCCTCTGCCACCACGGCGCGGACGGCGTCGGTGAGCACGTCGTAGGAAAAGACCTGGCGCATGTCGTCGCCGTCGGCGAGCGTACGGCGAACATCGGCCGCGACATCGAAGCTCACCCGCTGGCGGCGGCCGCGCTCATGCGAATAAGCGCCGATTTCCATCGTCACCACGAGATCGCGGACAAAGATCCGGTCGATCACGGTCGTGGCGGCGGGCGAGGACGGGGCGGCGGGCACCGGCGTTTCCGGCGGGATCAGCGCCCGTATCAGGGCAAAGGCATGAGGATCGAGCGGTCCCGACCGACCGTTACCGCCGCACAGCGCTCCCCGGAACCCCAGCACGTCCGGCCTGAGCGCGAGGAGCCGCGGCACGTCGGGTGGCTCGAGTCCGCCAGCGAGCCCGCACAGCAGGCGGTGCTTCCGGCATGCCGCAACGAAGCGGGCGATGAGATCGGCGCCGAGATGCGTGGTGAGCGGCCCTCCGCCTTTGCCCGCCGTATCGAGCATCGCGCCGGTGAAGCCGGCCGCGGAGAGCGCCGCCACCAGCGCGAAATCGGGGCTGCGATCGGCAAACAGCACGCCGACCAATCGGGTGGTCGGTGCCAGGCCAGCGAGCGCGCGGATGCAATCGTGCATGGCGGGATCGGGGAAGAGCCCGACCTTGACGAAATCGACGCCGGTCGCGGCCATTGCCTCGACCCGGCTGCGCAGCAGATCAGGGTCCATCGGCAGGTCACCGGTGACGGCGCTGACCTGCCGCCGCCCGGCGATCGTCTCGAGCATCTGCCCAATCGCTCCCAGGCTCAGCGCGCCGAGAGCGCCTGTCGAGGGGTCTTTGAGATCGATAATATCGGCGCCCCCGGAGAGCGCGATCTCGACCTCCTCGGGCGCACCGATGCTGGCGAGAAACCGGGTCATTGCCGACGGTTGGCCAGTTGCTGCGCGATCCGGTTTCGCAGCAGCCAATCCACCCCCTTGAACCATGAGGCGTCGCTGTTCGAGCGAATGTCGGCGCTGCCCGCCGCCGCCACCTTGCCGGTTGCGACGTCGCGCACGACCATGTTGATGTTGAGGATCAGGTTGGAGACCTTCTGGACGGTCCCGGTCAGCGACAGAGCCGCGCCGATATCCTTGGCAAGCCGCCGGTCGCAGCCGCCGCAGGCCTGCAGGTTCTGGGCCTCGGCAGCCTTCTGGACCGGGGTGATATCGAGCGGCTGAAGGTCGCCATTGCCGGCAAGGAAGGCATCGACCCGCGGTTTCAGGGCGGCAAGGCGGCGCTGCTCGTCCGGGTTCTGCCCGCGCATCTCGCCGTCGAGGCTGGTATCGATCAGCTCGAATCCAAACACCGCAATTTTGGTCGCGGCGAAGGCCTGGCTCGTGCAACTTGCGGTAAGGGCCGCGGCAATGAGAAACAGTCGAAACCGGTCCTTCATTCACCAAATCCAAATAGCGGGCGGGAGCACATTGCCGGAGAGTCTAGGTAGCCCGGCGATCGGGAACAAGTCCCATGGAAGTCGGCGGGCGGCACGGGTGACCATCTCCGCCAAAGGATCCGGAGCATGCTTGCCATTGTCTTGAGTTTGCTGGCTTTGCTCGGCTTTGCGGCAGGGCCGGCTCCCGCGTTTGCCGACGACGTCAAGGAAGTCCGGATCGCTTATGTCCACACGCTGGAAAGAGGCCGCGTCACGCTGTCGGTGCTCGACCAGCCACCGCCGGATCTTGGTCTTGCCGGGGTGAAGGTCGGCATCAATGACAACAACACCACCGGCCGCTTCCTCAAGCAGAGCTTTCTGCTCGAAGACGTGCCGCTGACGCCCGGCGAGGATCCAGTTCCGGTGGTCGAGCGGCTGGCCGCGAGCGGCACCCACTTCATGGTGACCGACCTGCCGGCGGCCGATCTGCTCAAGCTCGCCGACGCCGCCCGCGGCAAGGAGATGCTGGTGTTCAATGCCGGAGCGCTTGACGATTCGCTGCGCGAGCAGGACTGCCGCGCCAACGTGGTCCACACCGCCCCGACATATACGATGCTCGCCGATGGCCTTGGTCAGTATCTTGTCTGGAAGCAATGGCGGAACTGGTTCCTGGTGACGGGCTCCCATCCGGCCGACAAGCTGTGGGGCGACGCGCTGCGCCGCTCGGCCGAGCGGTTCGGTGCGAAAATCGTGGCGGATAAGGAGTTCGCCGACACCGGCGGGGCCCGCCAGAGCGACACCGGCCATGCCCAGGTGCAGCGCCAGATGCCGGTCTTCACCCAGGATGCGCCCGACTATGACGTGCTGATTGCCGCGGATCGGAGCGAGGTTTTCGGCACTTTTCTGCCCTATCGCACCTGGTTGCCGCGCCCGGTCGCCGGCTCCGCCGGTCTCGTGCCGTCGAGCTGGCATCCCTCCTTCGAGGGCTGGGGCGCCGCGCAGATCCAGAACCGCTTCGAAAAGGCCGCCCATCGCCGGATGCTGAGCGAGGACATGCAGGCCTGGACGGCGGTGCGGATGATCGGCGAGGCCGCCACCCGCACGCAGTCAGTGGCTCTCAAGGACATCGAAGCCTATATAAAGGCGCCGGAATTCTCGATTGCCGCGTTCAAGGGCCAGAAGGTCACCTTGCGGGACTGGAATCTGCAACTGCGCCAGCCAGTGCTGCTCGGCGATGGTCACTCGGTGGTGTCGGTGTCGCCGCAAGAAGGCTTTCTGCATGAATTCTCCGAGCTCGACACTCTCGGCATCGATCGGCCGGAGACCAGTTGCAAGCTGAAATGACGATTTTAGAGGACCGCTGTGACAATGAGAGATACCGCCGCCCTGATTGCCCTCGGCCTGCTTGCTGTCATGTCGGCCTCTCCGGCCCTGGCCTACAAGGTTTACGTGTCGAACGAGAAGGGGAACTCGGTCAGCGTCCTCGACAGCGACAGCATGGAGGTGGTCAAGACCATCAAGGTCGGTCAGCGACCGCGCGGCATCACCATCTCGAAGGACGGCAAGTTCCTCTATGTCTGCGCCTCCGACGACGACACGATCGAGATCATCGACACCTCAAGCTACGAGATCGTGGGAACGCTCCCGTCCGGCCCCGATCCCGAGCTGTTCGTCCTGTCGCCCGACGGCAAGCTGCTTTACGTCGCCAATGAGGACGACAATCTCGTCACGGTCGTCGACCTCTACACGCGCGCCGTGGTGACCGAGATTCCGGTTGGGGTCGAGCCTGAGGGCATGGCGGTGAGCCCCGACGGCAAGACCGTGGTCAACACCTCCGAGACCACCAATATGGCGCATTTCATCGATGTCGGGACCCACGACATCACCAGCAACGTCCTGGTCGATGCGAGGCCGCGCTTTGCCGAGTTCAAGAAGGACGGCTCCGAGGTCTGGGTCAGCGCCGAGATCGGCGGCACCGTCAGCGTGATCGACACCGGCAGCCACACCATCAAGA
>JBKOZY010000174.1:0-2924 GCA_046726135.1 Pseudomonadota bacterium
AACTACACCGGACAGTGATCGTCGGCAGCGTCAGATGTGTATAAGAGACAGATACTGGAGTCCCCCGGAACAGCCAAAGGTAGGCCGTGACCAGCAATTGCAAGAGATATACGCGGCTCTGTTGGATAACGGCGATAGCGAGCCCTACGACGATACCCAGCGCCATAGACATGATGGTGATGAGCAGCGTCGTTCCAGCACCCTTTAGAAAGATTGGTGATGCGACGTACTGGAGGATCAGCTCCGGAGCATCGATCATTCAGGCCTCGTTCCGGTTTGGCGGGATGCCCAGTAAGGGGCTACAGGTATCATCATGAACCGTAACCACGTGAAAATGCTATCTTCTCGCTTTCGGTCGCTTCATCGGAAATCCCAGGGTAGCCTCAGTGGGAAAGTATGAGCCGTGATCTGAAGGTCAGAGGGTCAGATTGTTTTCGCCCTCTCGCAGGTATGACGGCGAGTACGGGCAGGCGGCGCTCCTGCTGCGTTGGCGACAGTGCCATTCATAGCGATGCCGCCCGAGTTGCGCCGCGCAGCTCAAAATAAATTGCTGGCGTCACGCCCTCTAAGCCGTTGAGCTACTAGGCCCATCCACTTTGAATCGTGTTCTTCGCCATATGAGCATGGGATGCTAAGTCCGGTATTGGCCCTTCTGCGTAGTGGCGTAACAGCCTAGCAACGGCAGGTATCAGGGTGAAAGCGGACACGCCGCGAACAGCGCGGAATCGGCGCTCATGGCCCGCAAGAGACATCGCCAGCGCTTTCGGAACCGGACATCATAACGCTCATCACACCCGTCTTGCAGGGTTCCATTCGAAGTCATCAGCCTGTCTTTGTCTCGACATGCCGAGCCAACTTGTCCAGGGTCTGGTAGCCGTACTCGACGGCGCCGAAGCCGATCGCCCTGTCGCGCTGTGCTTTGGTCGGATGCAGTTGCCGCAGCGTGATCACGGTCTTGCCGTCGCTCTGCTCATCGAACGTAATCGTGGTGCGAAAACGGGCTGGATCGTCATCCATGTCCGAACTGTGATCAATCTCGATCAGGTGCGGCGGCTCGATGCGCCGAAAGCGCATTCGATTCGGAAATCGCTGGCCGTTTGGGGCGAGCATGTCGAAGCGCCACACGCCGCCGACGCGAATGTCGATTTCCTTGGTTTCGATCTTGAACCCCGCCGGCCCGAACCAGTTCGGCAAATGCTCCGATTCTGTCCAGGCAGCAAAGACGACATCACGCTTTGCCTTGATGACACGCGAGAGAACGATCTCGCGCTCGATATCCCAGTGTGCGAGGGCGGCGTCCGGCGTTGAGGTCATGGCGATTTCCTGTGCTTTTGAGGATGTAGAGTGGTTGGGCGCATCAGTCACGACGCCTTCTCCTTGGCGGCTTCTTCTCAAGCGTCGCTATATAAGACTCGAGCCGGTCAAGGCGGGCTTCCCAGATGGCGCGCTGCTCGGCGAGCCAGTTCTCGGCCCCCTTCATGGCGCCTGGCATCAGGCGGCATGTGCGGACGCGGCCATGCTTCTCCGACTCAACGAGGCCACCGGTTTCCAACACACGTATGTGTTTCATCAGGCTCGGCAGCGCCATGTCGAATGGCTGAGCGAGTTCGCCCACGGAAGCCTCGCCTTGCGAGAGCCGCGCAATGATTGCGCGCCGCGTGGGATCGGCAAGCGCGCTGAACACGTTGTCGAGATGAGGAGAATGGTTAGCCATACAGCTAACAATAGATGGGCGACCAGCATCTGTCAACAATAGTTTTCTAATTGGATAACTGTCTGTGTGCCGGTGCGCCGGCGCGAGGCATCCGCTCATTAGAATGCGCTGGCAACACCGCCACCAAATGTGTAGCGATAGGCAACCGCCGACATTCGTTCCTGCTGATCATCGCCCGCTATTTCTTGCGCGCAGCCGCAATTTCTGTTCCCGGGCCGCGAGATGTCCGCTTCAGAGTCGCGGATTTTCCTCGATTTTCGTCTCTTTGTGGCCCTTATCTGCTGATCAGAGATGTTCGTTCCCACGGCAGCTAGCGGGGGCAAAGCGGACGTGGAGCCGACATGATTGAGTCAACGCGATTGACCCTGAGCAGTCCTTGATTGCCACCGTGACCGGTGGCATGCAGACTGCGGCATCGATCGCGATAATTCAAGCGCGGTTGCTCAGTTCAGGCGCGGTCAAGACGACCTTGGCGAGAGGCCTAAAACGGAGGCTCCCATGAATAACGACTTCGTATCGGTCCGCGGTCTCTCTGTGCCACGGCGGGTGGTTCTGCAAGGGCTTGCATCGGTGCTTGGCGGCGCCGTTACGCCCAGCGCCTTCGCTGCTGCCGCGAAATCTTGCCGGCTGACAGAGCCTGACATCATCGGGCCGTTCTATCGCTTCGGCGCGCCGTTCCAAACCCAACTGGCTGGACCGAACGAACCCGGCGAACGGCTGATCATATCCGGCAAGGTCTATAGCTCCGACTGCCGTAGCCGTTTACCCAATACACTCATTGAAATCTGGCAGGCGAACAAAGCTGGCGCATATGATACGGACAAGCCGGGTAACTTTACCGAACGTGGGGACTTCCACCTGCGAGCCATGATGCTGACCGACCAGCAAGGAAACTATGAGTTCGAAACCATCATGCCGGGAACTTACCCGATCCCGCCAAACCTTCCAGGGCTGGAGAAATACGCGGGGTTGACGCGGCCGGCTCATATCCATTTCCGAGTTTCGGAATCGTTGCATGTGCCGCTCACCACACAGCTCTATTTCAAGGAAGACCCGCATATCGCCAAAGATCCCTGGGCCAGTCGCAAACCATCAATGGCGATCGGACTCAAACAGGATGGCAAGTTCCTGCGGGGCAATTTGGACATCGTGCTTGCCAGAGGTTTCTAGGCGCGCATCAGGCGAACTTGCCAAGCAGGACTGGCACTAA
>JBKOZY010000175.1:0-5220 GCA_046726135.1 Pseudomonadota bacterium
AGCGTAGGTTGCGTGGTTTGCGGCGGGAGCATACAAGGTCGAGATGGCCAGTGCCACTGAATCGCCACAGAAATCCGCCGCTTCCGACCGCGACCAGATTCGCCTCGATTATGCCTTCGACCTGCTCCGCGGGGCCGCCGAATATACAGCGAGTCCGCTGATCGGGTCATTGGCGAAAACCATTGCAGCCTTCCCCGACGCGGCCCTCGACGTCGCCTTTAACCACAAGCAGATCGCCTGCAAAATCTGGGCCCGCGATGCCCTTTTCCAGCATCTCGGGCCATCCTTCGGCACGATCTGGGTGCTCGGCGGCTGGTATGGCGTGATGGCGGCCATCCTGTTCGATGACCGGCGCTTCGCGATTGGCCACATACGCAGCATCGATTTCGACCCGGCGGTGGCGCCGGTCGCCCACGCTCTCAACGCCGAGGCTTCCGCCGCCGGCCGGTTCTCCACCAGCGCCGCCGACATGTACAGCCTCGATTATCACGGCCCGGGCGCCCGGCCCGATCTGGTGATCAACACCAGCTGCGAGCACATTCCCGATCTTGAGGGGTGGCTCTCCTTGCTGCCGCCCGGCATGCCGGTGCTGCTCCAATCCAACAATTACGCAACCGAGCCGAGCCATGTGAACATCGTGCGCTCGCGCGAGCACTTCGCCGCCACCGCGGCGCTGTCGGGCACTGTCTTCTCCGGCGAGCTCGAGCTCAAGAACTACACGCGCTTCATGCTGATCGGCCACCGCTGATCATCGTGGCGACCAGCGCCGCCGTCTTGTCGGCGCCGTCGAGATCGATGCCGGCATCGCTGCGCCGACCGCCGGCGACTGCCCGACCGATGGCTTCCGCGAGGCACGGCGCATCGAGGCGCGCCTCATCCACCGCAACCGCGAGCCCGCGCTCTGCCAGCCGTTCCGCCCGCAGCGTCTGCTCGCGCTCGCCGCCCGCCGCAAAGGGAACGAGCACCGCCGGGCAGCCCGCCCGCAGGAGATCGCCGCAGGTGTTGTAGCCGGCCTGCGAGATCGACAGCTGCGCCTGTGCGAGAAGCCCCGGGAAGTCGCTGCGGAACGCCACCGCCGCATCGCCGTCCCGGAGCCTGCTCATGAGCCTGGCCGTCAACCCGTCCGGGGCATTGGGTCCGGTGATCACGAGCCAGCGCCGATCGGCGAGCGGCGTCAGCCCCCGCGCATCCAGCGCCGTCTGGCAGAGCCGGCCCTGCGCCGCCCCGCCGCCGGCCGACACGATCACATCGAAGTGCTCGACTGCCGGCGCGACGTCGCCACCCGTCACCAACCCGGTATAGCTGACCGGCGGCGCAATCCTCGCCTCGGCCGGGAAGCTGTCGGCGAGCCGCACCAGGCGCGGATCGCCATGCACCAGCACGTGATCGAAATAGAGCGCCAGCGTGCGCAGCACCTCGGCCTCCCGCCCGGTCTTGGTCAGCGGCTGGACGATGTCGCGCACCGACGCGGCAATGATCGGCTTGGGATGCATGGCCCGCGCCGCTTCGAGCAGCGCCATGAGCTCGAAGCGCATCTGCCGCCGGCCGAAGGGAAAGGCCTCGATCAGGATCAGCTGCGGCTTCGCCGAATGAAGGAGCCCGACCAGGCGATCGCGGCGCGCCTTGAGAAACGCCGGGGATGCCTCTTCGCCATCCCCGGTGAGCAGCGCCCGGAAGCCGTCCGACGATTTGAGCGGCGGCAACCCGACATGGGTGATGCCGGCCGGCGGGAACCCCGGGGTGGGGACGCCGCCGGTCACCAGGACCGGGTCGAGCCCACGGCGCTTGAGAGCGGTGGCGATGTGGCTGGCGCGGGCGAGATGACCGATGCCGAGAAGGTGCTGGACATGGAGCAATACTCGCATGCCCGACATCAGGCGGCCGCGCGCCGTCCGTCGAACAGCGCCATGAGAAAGGCGATGCTGCAATGGTGGTCGAACTCCGACCGCACCCGGCGCTCGGCATTGCGCCCGAGCTCGTCGCGCAACGAGGGATCGCGCGCCAGCCTGAGGAATGCTGCGGCGAGCGCCGGCGCATCGTCGGGCAGCACCAGCAGCCCTTCGACCCCGTCACTGACGAATTCCGGGATGCCCGACACCGTCGTCGACACCACGGCGAGGCGCTGGCTTGCCGCCTCGACCAGCACATTGGGCAGGCCGTCGCGGTCGCCATTCTCGGCGATCCGGCAG
Source organism: Pseudomonadota bacterium (assembly GCA_046726135.1). Taxonomy (GTDB): domain Bacteria; phylum Pseudomonadota; class Alphaproteobacteria; order Rhizobiales; family Aestuariivirgaceae; genus DATAFF01. Next base: position 2,190 of record JBKOZY010000175.1, read on the forward strand.
GGCAGAACGAAAAGGTCGGCGTCGCGATAGGCTCTCAGGACCTCCGGCTGATCGAGCGTGCCGCGCCAGTCGATCCTGTCGGCGATGCCGAGCGTCCGGGCGAGCGTTTTCAGCGCTTCGGCCTCGCTGCCCGACCCGATATGGCTAAGCCGCCAGCAGAGCGCCGGCGGCAGCAGCGCCAGCGCCTTGAGCAGCGTGTCGAAGCCCTTTTTCGGAACCGTTCGCCCGACGGTGAGGAGCCGCAGGCAATCGGCAGCGCCATTGCCGATCCGGCCCGGGCGCAGCCCGTCGAAGGTGCTGAACCGCCTGAGATCGAGACCGTGATAGCTGAGATGGACTGAAGCCGGGTCGGCGGCAAGCGCGCGCAACCGCTCGACCCCGTGCCGGGTGCACACCACCACCCAGTCGAGGCGTCCAAGCTTGTCCCTGAGCGCCCATTCGGGCTCGGTCCAGATGTCCTTGGCATGCGCCGAGCAGGTCCAGCCGATGCCGGTGAGGAGCCCGACATAATGCGCAACCGTTGCCGGCTTGTGGATGAAATTGGCATGGAGTCGGCTGTAGCGGTCCGCCAGCCGGTCGGCCACCACCAGCGCCTGGGCGAAGCGTCTGATCCGCCCGGTGGTGAAGTCGCGCCGGAGATCCCGGCGGAAGGCGGCGACCGCCATGCCATAACCCGGCTGCCGCCGCTGCCGCCGCCAGGCGCTGACAAAGGCCGGCAGGTCGAAGATCAGCGAATAGGGCAGGTAATGGACCGGCGCGCGGATCTCGTCATTGATCGGCTGCCGTTGCGCCGTGTCGGGGCGCATCAGCGAGATGATCTCGATGTCGAGACCAGCCTGCTCGAGGCCGAGCAACTCCTGCGCCACGAAGGTCTCCGACATGCGGGGATAGCAGCTGAGCAGGACGGCAATCTTGTCCGCCATCGGGACTGCTCTAATGCCCGCCTTCGACGGCGATGAGCCGGCGCTGCGAATTGCGGGCAAGCCAGCCGTCGACCAGATCGCAGACGGTGGCGAGGCCGCCGAGTTCCAGCGCCTTCTCGCTCTCCGAAGGGCGCGGCCGCTCATGGACCGCCTTAAGCGCCACCGCGAGCCGTGCCGGGTCGGCCGCTTCGGAAGGCTCCAGCATGTCGATGATCCCGAGCTCGGCCGCGCGCCGCGCCCGGATCAGCTGCTCCTCCCGCGGACGCACCCGCGGCACCAGCAACGCCCGCTTGTCAAAGGACAGGATCTCGCAAAAGGTATTGTAGCCGCCCATGCTGACGATCGCCTTGGCGCCATCGATCAGCGCCTCCATGCGATTGTCGAACTCGATCACCGAGGCCAGCGGAAACGCTTTGGCGCGGGCCCGGATGCGGTCGCGCTCCTCCGCCGGCATCAGCGGACCGAGGACCAGGAGCAGCGGCCGCTGCAGATCGGGGTAGGCGCCGTAGGTGTCGAGGACCTGGTTCATCAGCTCGGCACCGTCGCCGCCGCCGCCCGCGGTGACCAGCAGATAGTCGCCTTCCGGCCGGTTCGCCGAGCTCGATTTGTGCGGCAACGTGCGCTCGAGAAAGCCGGTGAACACCTTGCGTGACTCGACGTTCGCCGGCACGTCGAAGCCGGTCAGCGGGTCCCAGAAATCGGCAGGACCATAGACCCAGATCGAATCGTAAAGCGCCTCGACCCGCTTCAGCACATTGTGGCGCGCCCATTCCGCCTGGAGCAGCGACGGCGAATCCATGACGTCGCGCAGGCCCAGCACCAGCGTGGTGCCATGCGTCTTGAGGAAGGACAGCGTGTCCTGCAGCTCGCCACGCATGCCGAGCGGCTCCTTGTCCACGATCATGATGTCGGGCTGATAGGATTCGGCAGTGTGGCGGATGATCGACTGGCGCATCTCCAGGGTCTCCTGGAGATCGATATGGCGGGCGATCGACGTGTACTCGCCATTGTAGAGCTTGATCACGCTTGGGATCTTGACGAAGTCCACCCGCGCCCGGAAATCGAAGGCGCCGGCGATCGGCGATCCGGAAATGATAAGGACGTGCAGTCCCTTGAAGTGCTCGACCAGCGCATGCGCAATGGTCCGGCAGCGGCGGAGATGGCCGAGGCCGAAAGTATCATGGCTGTACATGAGGATGCGCGCATGACCTAGCCGCCGCATCGTTCAGGCTCCTCAACCTTTCGCGACGAAAGCGGCCGTCCCGCGGCGCCCCATCCAGGTTAACAAGTATGGCACAGGCATATTGGACTAGCGATAGGGATCCGCCGCGTCACGTAGGCCGTCACCGAGGAAGTTGAAAGCCAGAATCACCAGGATGACGGGTATCACTGGGTACATCAACCAGGGATAGAGCGCAACCACGCTGATGTTCTGCGCCTCGGTCAGCAGCACGCCCCAGCTGGTGATCGGCGGCCTGAGACCGAAGCCGAGGAAGCTTAGCGCCGTCTCGCCGAGGATCATGCCGGGGATGGCGATCGTGGCGGTGGCGATCAGATGCGACATGAAGCCCGGAATGAGATGGCGTGAGATGATGCGCGGCGGATTGGCGCCCATGAGCTGGGCCGCCAGCACATAATCCTCCTCGCGCAGCGCCAGGAGCTTCGATCGGACGGCCCGCGCCAACCCCGTCCAATCGAGCAGCCCGAGAATGATGGTGATGCCGAAATAGACGAGCAGCGGGCTCCAGGTCGGCGGCATGATCGCCGCCAGCGCCAGCCACAGCGGAATGCTCGGGATCGATTGCAGCACCTCGATGATGCGCTGCACGACGAGATCGACGATGCCGCCATAATAGCCGGCGAGCCCCCCGATCACGATGCCGAGCACGAAGGAGACGGTGATGCCGAGAAGCCCGATGGTGAGCGACACCCGCGCCCCATAGATGATCCGCGATAGCATGTCGCGGCCGAGCCGATCGGTCCCGAGCAGGAACATCGGCGCTCCCGGCGACGGGCAGAACAGATGGATGTCGGTGGGGACGAGGCCGAGGAACCTGTAGGAATGGCCGCGGCAGAAAAAGCGGATCGGGAAGACCTTGTCGGTGTTG
>JBKOZY010000176.1:0-7361 GCA_046726135.1 Pseudomonadota bacterium
ATCTGCGCCAGCTGGCCCGATAGCACGCTTTCGAGCTTGGCCCCCTCTGCCCGCTGCATGGCACTCAAGCGCCCGAACACCTCCTCGGCGCTTGTCATCACCGCTGCATTGCGGGCGGCAATCTCGCTCTCGTCGCGCTCGGGGTCGCCGAGCTCGATGACGCCGGGCAGAGCCAGCACCCCTTCGATGGTCGGCGGCGGCGAGCCGAGCGCCGTCGCCAGGTCGCGCCCGACCCGCAGGAGCTCGGCCAGCACCGCATGGTTGACCCTGACCGCACCCGACCGCAGCTCGTCCTTGAGCTGCAGCGTCACCTGGACAGTGCCGCGGCGAACATGCCGCCCGGCCCGCTCGCGCAGCTCGGCCTCCAGCGCCTCGAGCCCGTTCGGCAGCCTGAGCCGCACCTCGAACGCCTTGCCATTGACGGCGCGTGCCTCCCAATGCCAGCGCGAGGTCCCCACCTGGCCATCGACCCGGGCAAAGCCGGTCATGCTGGCAATGGTCATCTCAGTCCTGCCGCGGTTTTGCTTTGGGCAGCGGCACGACATGTCCGGAAACCGTGACGAGCCGGGTCTCGGGAACCGAGAGCGGCGGGGGAGAAGCTTCGGTGGGCTCACCGGCCGCCGGCGCCTGCGCCGCCAGCGCTTCGATCTTGCCGGTGGCCTCGGCGCCAGCCGCGGCAGCCGCCGCGTCGGCCACCGCTGTCGCCGCTGCTTCGGTCACCGCTGTCGTTGCTGCCGCTGCCGCAGCCTCCGCCGCCTCCTGGGCAATCCGGCGCTCCTCCTCGATCTTGCGCCACTCCTTCACATTCTCGGAATGCTCCGTCAGCGTTCGCGAGAAGACGTGCCCGCCGCTGCCGTCGGCGACGAAATAGACGTCCTCGGTCTCGGCCGGATTGAGCACGGCGCGGATCGCCTCGCGCCCGGGATTGGCGATCGGGGTCGGCGGCAGGCCATTGATCCGATAGGTGTTGTAGGCGGTTTTCTGGGCGATATCGTCGCGGCTGATCGGCCGATCGAGCCGCCCCTTGCCGCCGACCAGCCCGTAAATGATCGTCGGGTCCGACTGCAGCCGCATGCTGCGCTTCAATCGATTGACGAAGACGCCGGCGACGCGCGCCCGCTCGGCCGGGCGGCTCGTCTCCTTCTCGACGATCGAAGCGAGGATCACCGCCTCCTCCTTGGTCTTCACCGGCAGGTCCTTGGACCGGCCGTCCCACAGCTCGTCCACGACTTTGCGCTGCGCCTCCTGCATCCGCTCGAGGAGCTCGGCCCGGCTGGTGCCGCGGGTGAAGGTGTAGGTGTCGGGCAGGAGCACGCCTTCGGCCAGACCCACCGGCGCCTCCTCGACCAGGGCCCCCTGGGCATTCAGGCGCTCGATGATCTGTTCGGTGGTCAGCCCCTCTGGAATGGACAGCCGATAGGTCAAGGCCTTGCCTTCGGTGATCATGTCCAGCACCTGGCGCAGGCTGGCAGCGGCCGGAAACTCGTACTCTCCCGCCTTGAGCGAGTGGCCGCGCAACCGGGCATAGGCGGCGGCGAGGATGAAGGCGTAAGGATGGGCGATCACCCCCTTTTCCTTCAGCCGGTTGGCGATGTCCTCGGCATTCATGCCGCGCTCGACCACCACCGCCCCGACGCCGGTGAGCGGCCCGGCCCGGTCGAACGCGCGCTTGGCGTAATAGATGCCGACAGCGATGACCAACAGGGCGAGCAGAAAGCTGACCAGGAGCGAGCGGAAGGTGCGGAACAGCGCACTGCTGCGGCCGCGGCGGGGATCGGGGACCCGGGTTAAGGCGACCTCGGTCTTTGCATCCACTTCACGGGCTCCCGGCTCGGCGCCCGTGCATCATGCACAGGCGCGGAAGATGAGCGAAGCGTTTGTGCCACCGAAACCAAAGGAATTCGACAGAACTGTGTTGATCTCCTTGTGCCGCGGTTTCAGCGGGACCAGGTCGATCTCGGTTGCAACCGACGGATTTTCCAGATTGAGCGTGGCCGGCGCGACGTCATCGCGCATGGCGAGAATGGCGAAAATCGCCTCGATCGCCCCTGCCGCCCCCAGGAGATGGCCGGTCGCCGACTTGGTCGAGGACATGGCAAGCCCATGCGCCTGGTTGCCGATCAGCCGCTCGACCGCCCGAAGCTCGATCTCGTCGCCGAGCGGCGTCGATGTGCCATGGGCGTTGACATAGTCGATGTCGGCGGCCGAGATCTGGGCCCGCTTCAGCGCCGCCCGCATGCAGCGATAGGCGCCGTCGCCATCCTCCGACGGCGCGGTGATGTGATAGGCATCGCCCGACATGCCGTAGCCCACCACCTCGCCATAGATCTTGGCGCCGCGCGCCCTTGCATGCTCGAGCTCCTCCAGCACCACGACGCCGGCGCCCTCGCCCATCACGAAGCCGTCGCGGTCGCGGTCATAGGGGCGCGAGGCCCGTTCCGGCTGATCGTTGAAGCCGGTCGACAGTGCCTTGCAGGCGACGAAGCCGGCGATGCCGATGCGGCACACCGCACCCTCCGCACCGCCCGCCACCATCACATCGGCATCGTCGAGCGCGATCATCCGCGCCGCATCGCCGATCGAATGGGCGCCGGTCGAGCAGGCGGTGACGGCGGCGTGATTCGGTCCCTTGAAGCCGTAGGTGATCGACACGATGCCGGAGCACAGATTGATCAGGCTGCCCGGGATGAAGAACGGGCTGACCCGCCGCGGCCCCTTCTCATGGACGAGGATCGAGGTGGCCTCGATCGACGGCAGGCCGCCAATCCCCGAGCCGATGAGCACGCCGGTGCGGCAGCGCTCATCTTCGTCCTTGGGCTGCCAGCCGGCATCCTGCACCGCCTGCTTGGCCGCCGCCATGCCATAGATGATGAACTTGTCGTAGCGGCGTTGCTCCTTCGGCTCGACCCATTGGTCGGGATTGAAGGTGCCGTCGCTGCCATCGCCCGTCTTGACCTCGCAGGCGATGCGGCACGGCAGGTCGGAGGCGTCGAAACGGGTGATCGGCCCGGCCCCGGACTGGCCTGCGAGAAGGCGCTTCCACGTCTCCTCGACCCCGGTCGCCAGGGGTGTGACAAGACCAAGGCCCGTGACGACGACTCTGCGCATTAGGGCGAAATTCATTCGAGCAAAGGTCCCAAGCGAACCGGATCCAGAGGCGAAGAATAAGCGACCTAGGCTTGATTCTTCTCGATGAATTTCACGGCATCCCCCACGGTCTGAATGGTTTCCGCCGCATCGTCCGGAATTTCGATCCCGAACTCCTCCTCGAACGCCATGACGAGTTCGACCGTGTCGAGGCTGTCGGCGCCAAGATCATCGATGAAGCTCGCCTCCGGCGTGACCTTCTCGGCATCGACGCCCAGATGCTCGACGACGATTTTCCTGACCCGTTCAGCAACGTCGCTCATAGTGCAAAGTCCTCTGTTCTGCCCTTTTTCGGGCGGCAATCATTGTGTAACGCCTGAGGCCAGCCCCCGGGCCTTCAGTCTTCAGTCTTTCGCTCGGCCAGGATTACCCCCTCTGGATTCGGCGGCCTATTATCACACTTTCCAGCGGCAGAGAAAGAGCCCGCAAACCGCCGGCCTGTGCCTTTCCCCCGTCACATCATGAGCATGCCACCATTCACATGGAGCGTCTGGCCGGTAATGTAGGCGGCCTCGCGGGCGGCGAGGAATGCCACCGCGGCGGCAACTTCCTCGGGATTTCCGAGCCGCCCCATCGGCACGGTGGTGAGGACGGCAGCGCGGCGCTTGTCGTCGAGCACGGCGGTCATCGCGGTTTCGATGAAGCCGGGAGCCACGCAATTCACGGTGATGCCGCGGCCGGCGAGCTCCTGGGCCAGCGCCTTCGACATGCCGGCGAGCCCCGCCTTGGCAGCGGCATAATTGGCCTGCCCGGCATTGCCGGTCGCCCCCACCACCGAGGTGATCGAGATGATCCGCCCGTGGCGCCGCTTGACCATGCCACGCATCGCCGCCCGCGCCAGCCGGAACGCTGCGGTGAGATCGACCGCCAGCACCTCGTCCCATTCGGCATCCTTCATGCGCATGCCGAGATTGTCGCGGGTGATGCCGGCATTGTTGACCAGGATGTCGAGCCGGCCCATGGCGGCTTCGGCCGCCGCCACCAGCTGATCGGCAGCGCCGTCACGGCCGAGATCGGCAGGCAGCGCATGGGCACGCTCGCCAAGCTCGCCGCAGAGCGTGTCGAGCACCTCGGCGCGGGTTCCCGAAAGGGCGACGCTCGCCCCTTGCGCGTGCAGGGCGCGGGCAATCGCCGCGCCGATGCCGCCGGTTGCTCCGGTGACCAGCGCTGCGGACCCGGCAAGATCGAACATGGCCGGCATTGTCAGACCCTCAACAGCTCCGCCGCCTGAGCGATCTCGTCGGGCGTCGATGCGGCGATGCACTTCGCCTCGGGCACCATGCGCTTGCTCAAGGCCGTCAGGACCCGGCCCGCGCCCAGCTCCACCAGAAGGCTGACGCCCTGGCTGCCAAGATAGCCGATCGACTCGCGCCAGCGAACCACTCCCGTGACCTGGGCGACGAGCGCCTGGCGAATGGCCGACGGGTCGCTGAGCGGGCCGGCCGTGACATTGGCGACCACCGGCACTGACGGCCGCTTCAGCGTCACCGTGCTCAGCGCCTCGGCCATGATGTCGGCGGCCGGCTGCATCAGGGCGCAATGGAACGGCGCGCTCACCGGCAGCAGCACCGCCCGCTTGGCACCGCGGCCGCGGGCAATCTCGACCGCCCGCTCGACCGCCCGGACGTCCCCCGACACCACCACCTGCCCCGGCGCATTGTCGTTGGCCGCCTGGCACACCAGGCCTTCTGCCGCCTCCTCGGCGATCGCCACCGCCGCCTCATAATCGAGGCCGAGCAGCGCCGCCATGGCGCCGGTGCCGACCGGCGTTGCTCGCTGCATGGCGCGCCCGCGGGTTTGCAACAGACGCGCCGCATCGGAGAGGGTGAAGCTGCCGGCGGCGGCGAGCGCCGAATATTCGCCGAGCGAATGGCCGGCGACAAAGCGGGCAGTGCGGCCGACCCCGATGCCGAACTCGGCACCGAGCACCGCCACCGCCGCCATCGACACCGCCATCAGCGCCGGCTGGGCGTTCTCGGTCAGCATCAACCGGTTGTCCGGCCCCTCCCACATGATGGTGGACAGCTTGATGCCGAGCGCCTCGTCGATCTCGTCGAAGACGGTGCGGGCAGCGGTGAACTGCTCGGCAAGGGCATGGCCCATGCCAACCTGCTGGCTGCCCTGGCCCGGGAAGGTGAAAGCGACCGACATCGAGCTTGAGAGAGGTCCCACTCCGCTTAATCGGCCGGGACGAACCACGAACGGCCCCGCGAGTCAAGGTGGGGGTGTGGGCAGTCGGCAGGTAGGCAGTAGGCAGGTGAAGCGCACAGATCACTGCCTACGGTCAGGACCGCTTAGTTTCGCTCGCAAGCGCACCTCCCTCCCGACTCCCTTCTCCCCATTCTTCTATGGGGAGAAGGTGCCCCGGAGGGGCGGATGAGGGGTCCGCCTTGCTGATGTTCTCCTGTGTTCGCGACTGTTCACAGATGTCATGAAATCTGCGGATAATTTACCTCTCATTGTTTACCAACGTCCGTGCACATACGCTACAATCCGTGTCGCGCGGTGGGGTAAATGGTGGGGTATGGGGAATGGCGAGAAAGCTCAATCGACTGAGTGCGCGAACCGTTGCAACCGTCAAGAAGCCGGGGCGCCATGCCGATGGTGGCGGCCTTTATCTCGTGGTCGATAAGAGTGGGGCCAAGCGCTGGGTCTTTCTCTTCCGGTTCGGCGGGCCACACAAGGAAATGGGCCTGGGTGGCCTCACACGGGTGAACCTGAGCGAAGCCCGGAGGCTTGCCGAGTGGTGCCGGTCCACCCTCGCCAAGGGGGCCAACCCGATCGAGGCGCGCAAAGCCGCTGGCCGAGTCCCGACCTTTGGCGAATGCGCCGATGAATACGTGGCGAGCATGGCGGGCAATTGGCGCAACCAAGCGCACCGGGAACAATGGTCGATGACGCTCACCCGGTATACCGAGACGATCCGCTCGATGCCGGTGAACATGATCGAGACCGCGGAGGTGTTGCGGGTGCTGAAGCCGATCTGGCAGAAGATCCCGGAAACTGCCTCGCGGCTCCGTGGCCGGATCGAACGGGTGCTCGATGCAGCCCAGGCCAGGGGCTTCCGGTCGGGCGAGAACCCGGCCCGCTGGCGCGGCCACCTCGATACGCTCCTCCCGCCCCGCCAGAAGCTCACCAGGGGCCATCATGCGGCAATGCCCTATCATGAGCTGCCGGCCTTCGTCGCCCGGCTGCGGGCACGCGATGGGGTAAGCGCCAGGGCTCTCGAGTTCGTTATCCTGACGGCGGCGCGATCGGGCGAGGTTCTGGGCCTTCAGTGGAGCGAAATTGATCTTGAACGGAAGGTTTGGACGGTTCCCGCCGCCCGGATCAAGGCGGGTCGGGAGCACCGGGTGCCGCTGTCCCCACGGGCTGTGGAAATTCTCGAGGCGATGCGAGCGGTTCGCGTTTCGGACTATGTCTTCCCCGGTTATCGCCCTGGGCGGCCGCTCGGAGACATGGCTCTTCATTTGGTGCGGACACGGATGGAGATCCCCTACACCGTCCATGGCTTCAGATCGAGCTTCCGCGACTGGTGTGGCGAGGCGACGAACTTTCCACGCGAAGTCGCCGAGGCGGCACTGGCGCATGTCGTGGGCGATGAGACCGAGCGGGCCTACCGGCGGGGCGATGCGCTGGAAAAACGGCGCAAGCTTATGGATGCGTGGGCGGCTTTTTGCGAGCAGCCGGCCCCAGAGATTATTGTTCCCTTCAGGAGTCAGCAGCCCGAATCGAAACCCGTGCCCACGAATCAGTGAGCGGGGATTTGGACGCTTAAATGCGATCCCTCCGCCCGAGGACTCTCGACCACGCCAGTTCCGGGGTTGACATCAATTGTCGTCGCGAGATTTGGGAGAAAGCGCCAAGCACATAGTGAGGGTGACTGCGAATAGCAAGTTACTTTCTCGTATATTGGCTTGATCATCGAATTCTAAGAGAAAAAACGCTCCTAACCGCCAGAGTTCTTTGGCTTACAGAGGGGCATAAGCATGAACAAGTCACCTTCGGCACTTGCCGTATCCCCATCAGTGGGTGCGGCGATGCTAGGCATCAGTCGGACGAAGCTTTACCAGATTTTGAACAACGGAATTCCGGTCCGCAAGGTCGGCAGGCGATCGCTAATTCTGGTGGCTGACCTCGAGCTCTGGCTGGAATCGCAGCCGACAAGTGCATCAGCCAAGTCATCGCGTGCAGCGCGGCATTGAGGAGGAGGT
>JBKOZY010000177.1:0-6543 GCA_046726135.1 Pseudomonadota bacterium
TATAGGGCAGGCCGACGATCACCATGCCCTGGTGGAGCAGGACGGGATGGAAGGTCAGGATGGTCGATTCCTGGCCGCCATGCTGGGTGGCGGATGAGGTGAACACCGAGCCGACCTTGCCGACCAGGCTGTCCTTCATCCACAAGCTACCGGCCTGATCGAGGAAATTCTTCATCTGGGCGGTCATGTTGCCGAAGCGCGTACCGGTCCCGAACATCACGCCGTCATAGGAGGGGAGCTCGTCGATCGTCGCGACGGGGGCGGGCTGATCGAGCTTGTAGCCCGATTTCTTGGCGATATCCTCAGGCACGAGCTCCGGGACTCGCTTGACCACCGCCTCGGCCTTGGCCAACTTCACCCCCTCGGCTGCGGCATAGGCCATCTTCTCGATATGGCCGTAGGCTGAATAGTAGAGAACGAGTATTTTTGTCATTCGAGCCTCTGATGTTGACGCAATCGGCAGTATTGCATCACACCGTATCGAACTCTGTCCAACCGGCTCTCGCGAATTTGACTGTAGGTTTACTCGGCAGGCTCAGGCATCAGCTCGGGCGGCAATTTCGGTAAACGCGCTGCTCGCAAAGAGCTTTTTCTCCGCCGCTTGACGGCGCGGGCCTGGATCCGGCGCATCCGCCATGTGGAAATCTGAGCGAAGAGCATGAGGGTTGCCGGTGTCACCACCAAGGTAAGAATGGTGGCAAAGCCCAGGCCAAAGACGATGGCGGTGGAAAGATGGATCCACCATTGGGTCGACGGGGCACCGATCATCACGGAGCGCTCGACGAAATCGATATTGATCCCGAACGCGATAGCAAGCACGCCGAGCATGGCGGTGACTGCGGTCAGAACCACCGGGCGGGCCCGTTCGCGGCAGGTCTGGAGAATTGCCTCATAGGCGGCCACGCCTTCGCTGCGCAGCCGGTCATAGGTGTCGATCAGCACGATGTTGTTGTTGACGATCACCCCGGCATTGGCAATCACCCCGATGCCTGTCATCACGACGCCAAAGGCTTGTCCCATGATCATCAACCCGATCAGCACGCCAATGGTCGACAGGACGACCGCCGACAAAACCAGAAGGACGCTGGAGAATTTGTTGAACTGCGCAAGCAGGATGGCGAAGATCAAAAAGATGGCGGCGCCGAAGGCCTTCATCAGGAAGGCGCCGGCCTTGGCCCGCTCCTCGTCCTCGCCCTTCATGATATAGGTGACGCCCGGGCCGAGATTGGCCTTGGCGAGCTTGGCCATGATCTCCTGCTGCACGGCGGCGGATTGAGCGCCCTCGGCAACGTTGGCGGTGACGGTCGCCACGCGCGATCCGGCGACGCGGTTGATCAGGCCGACCTTGGGCATCGGTGTGCGTTGGACGAAATTGCCGATCGGCACATTGCCCGAGGAGGTCTTGAGCACGAGCTCGTCGAGCTCGTTGAGGCTGCGGCGCTCGGGCGGGAAGCGCAGCAGGATATCGACCGACTTGTCGGTTGTGGTCGGGCGGTATTCCGACACCTTGACGCCGTTGGTGACGAGCTGAACGGCGGTGCCGACAGTCAGGGGGCTCGCACCGAATTTGGCCGCCTCGGCCTTGTCCACCTCAAGGTTCCAGTCGATCCCGGGTAGCGGCAGTCCATCGTCGACATCGCGGGTCAGGGGATTGGCGCGAACGATCTCCGCCACCTTGCGCGCTGCCGGAAACAGATGCTCCTGATCGGCGGCCGCGATCTGAAGCGTGATCGGCTTGCCGGTGGCCGGTCCGCCAGCCGGCTTGGTCACCTCGATCACCACGCCGGGGATGTCCTTGGTCATGGCGCGGATCTCGTCCATGATGAGGCTGGCGCGGCGGCGCTGCTTCCAGTCCACGAACTCGAACTGCACCGTGCCGATGGTGTCCTCGGTGACCTCGTTCGAGCCGCGCTGGCCCTCGCCGGACCGGGCGTAGACCATCTCGATCTCCTTCATGCGAAGCAGCCGTTGCTCGACGAGATGGACGAGCTTGTCCTTCTCATGGATCGACAGATTGCCGCGTGCCCGCACCTGGACGAGACCGAAATCCGGCTCGATGTTGGGAAAGAACTCGACGCCATGGCCGAAGGTGCCATAGGCCTTGATGACCGAGACCAAGAGCAGGAGAGTCAAGCTCAGCGCCATGACGGGATGGCTGAGGGCCAGCCTGACGATTCTCATATAGAGGCCGCGATCGCGATTTCCTGCACCGGGCGAGGGCTCGTGGTCGTGGCTCGCCCGACCGAGCATCGCGCCAAGCGTCGGGGTGAAGAACAGCGCAACGACCAGGGAGGCCGAGAGCGTCGCGATGAGCGTCAGCGGCATATATTTCATGAACTCGCCGACGATGCCTGGCCAGAACAGCAGCGGCGAGAACGCGGCGACACGGGTGGCGGTGGCTGCAATCACCGGCCCCGCCATGCGCTTCGCCGCCAGCGCGTAAGCCTGGCGCGGCTCCATGCCTTCGGCCATGCGGCGTTCGGCAAATTCCGAGACGATGATCGCATCGTCGACGAGCATGCCGACCGCCAGGATCAGCGAGAACAGGACGACGATGTTGACAGTGAGGCCGGCGAGCTGGAGCCCGAGAATGCCGGCGAGGAACGACGCCGGGATGGCGATGCCGATGAACAGCGATGCGCGCCCGCCCAGCACCAGCAGCATGATCACGACGACCAGCAGGACAGCGGTGATGACGCTGTTCTGCAGCTCGTGCAGCATGATGCGAATGTCCTTGGACTTGTCCTGGGTGAAGGTGACCTCGACGGTGCTCGGCCAGGTCTTTCTGAGGTCCTCGATCACCTTTCGAGTCGCGTCGACCGTCTCGATGAGGTTGGCGCCGGTGCGCTTGGACACCTCGATGGCGATCGCCGGCTTGCCATTGATGCGGGTGATCGAGGTCGGGTCCTTGAATGTCGGGCGCACCTCGGCCAAGTCGCCGAGGGTGACCGCGGCCGAGCCGGAGACGGCGATCGGATAGTTGAGGATGTCCTCGGAGGTCTCGATAAGGGCCGGAACCTTGACTGCGAAACGACCCGACTGGCCTTCGAGGGCGCCGGCAGCCACCAGGCTGTTGCTCAGGCCAAATGCCTGGATCAGACTGTCGAGGGCAAGGCCGTAGCTGTGCAGCAGCATCGGCTCGGCAATGATCTCCACCGCCTCGTCGCGGGCGCCGCGCAGATCGGCCGAGAGAACGCCAGGGATCTGCTCCACGGCGGTCTCGGCCTGGCGGGCGAGCTGGAGAAGGGTCCGCTCCGGGACATCGCCGCCGAGCGACACCACCAGAACCGGAAACAGCGACAGGTTCACCTCCGTGACCTGCGGCTCGTCGGCATCGCGCGGCAGGTCGCTCTTGGCGTCGTCGACCTTGGCGCGGACATCGGCAATGGCGATGTCGGAGTCGAAGCCGGCGTCGAACTCCAGGAGCACATAGCCACCACCTTCGAAGGCGGCAGAGCGCATCTCCTTGACGTTCTCCACCGATTTGAGCTGGGTCTCGAGCGGCCGCAGGATCAGCCGCTCGGCATCCTCCGGACTGATGCCGCGCTGAGTGACATTCACATAGATGATGGGAATCGCAATGTCAGGCTCGGCTTCCTTCGGGATCGCGACATAGGCGAGAAACCCGGCAACCAGCAGAAACAGCAGGGTAGCCAGCGTCAGGCGCGCATGGCTTATGGCATAGTCGACCGGATTTCCCATGGCTCTACGACTTGGAAATGATGGCGGCAGGCGTGTTGGTTCGCACGGCGTCGACGGTCTGGCCGTCCTTGACGAAATCCTGACCCTGGACGATCACCGTGGCATTGCGGGTGAGGCCTGACAGCCAGACCTCCTCGCGGGCATCCTCGATGATCCGGACCGCGACAGAGCGCACGACGCCGCCGTCATCGACGGTGCGTATGCCAAGCGTGCCCTCGGCGGTGAAGGTCAGAGCCGAGCGCGGCACCCGGGCGGCGGTGACCGGCTGGAGCCTGAACTCGACCTCGGCGGTGATGCCATCGGCAATCTCGCCGGCAGCGTTGGGAATCTGCACATCGACCCGATAGGTGCGGGTCTGCGAGCTGGCGGTCGGCGAGATGAACCGCACGGTGCCCTCGGCCGTGAGGCCGGTGACCAAATGGACAACGGCGCGGTCGCCGACCTTGATGCCGCTGAGCTGGCGCTCGGCGACCTCGACGACGGCGAGCATGGGATCGAGGGCGACGACCTCGGCAACCATGGCATTGGGCTGCAACGCCTGGCCGGTGGTCACCGGAACCGCGCTGACGACCCCGGCGATCGGGGCACGGACCTGGGCGCGGTCGCGCTCGGCTTCAGCCATCGCAAGCTCGGCCTCAGCCTTGCTCAGATCGGCGAGAAGCTGGTTCTTCTCGTTGGCGGCGACGATGCCGCGCTGGATCAACGGCAGCTTGGTATCGAGATCGGCCCGGCGCTTGCGCACCATGGCGGCGGCTTCCTCGACTTTGGCCTCGCGCGCCTCATCCGAGAGGACGGCAAGGATATCACCCTGCTTGACCCGGTCGCCGCGGTGGACCTTGAGATTGACGATCGAGCCGGTGGTCCGCGCAACCGCGCTCGCGCGATTGTCGGCCTCGGTGCGGCCGGAAAGGGTGATGGTCTTGACGTGCATCTCGGGGCGGACCTGCAGCACGGCGACCTTGAAGCGCGGGTGCGGCTCGGCGGTTGCGCCCTTCTTGGTGGACGCAGCGTCACTGCCATGACCGTACATGCCGGAACCGATCCACAGGGTGGCGGCAATGACGATCAAGACGGCCGCGATGCGACTCCACTTCATTTGCACTCACTCCTGCGTGGCCGACGCGGCCGGAATGGCGATCGTCCCCTGAATCAGGGCTGCGATCACCGCAAATACTTCGGCGACCTCGCGATCGGGGTCGAAATCGGCTGCCACCGCACGGCGGACGAACAGCCCGTCACCAAGCTTGCTGACGATGGATGCGACGGCCCTGGCATTCACCGAGGGATGGACGAAACCGGACCCCTTGGCACGCTCGAAAGCGGCCGCGAGCTGCTCCACAAGCGTGTTGTCGAAGTCGGCCTGGAGGGCGGCTATGGCCGGGTTGCGGGTTGCCTCGGCCCAGATCTCGAGGCAGAGCTTGGCCTTGGCCGTGTTGGCATGCTCGAAATGCTTCCGGCCAAGGGCGCGAAATGCAACCAGGAAATCGCCGGCCGTGGCGCCGAGCTCGGAGAACTCCCTGCCGAGACTGAGCCGGTCGCGCTCGCACAGGCCGGCGACAAGGGCATCCTTCGAGGGAAAATAGCGATAGAGGTTGCCTGGGCTCATGCCGGCCTCCGCGGCAACGTCCTGCATCGTCGTGCGGTGAAAGCCGCTGCGACAGAAGCTACGCTCCGCGGCATCCAGGATGCGCGCGCGGCGGTCGGCGAGCTCGTCGCCGAGTCGTGGCTTGGTCTGATGCATTTCCCCTGGTGAATGAATGTTCATTCACCCCCGATTGAGCCACCTCAGTCGCACAATCGGACAAGCGAGTCAATGTGGTTTCCGCAAGAACCTTCACTCTTGCGTAAGTGCGTGCGAAGCTTCATCGATTGACGGACGAACGACCAGCCAATGTTGCCTCATTTCCGCAGAAATTTCGTCACCGGTCTCGTGACCGTCGTGCCGCTGGTGATCACCTGGGCGGTGTTCGATTTCGTGCTTGGTCATCTTGCCAAATTCGGCGATCCGCTGGTGCAGTGGCTGGCCCGCTATGCCGGTCCGAATGCCCAGGGAGTGTCGCTCCTGCTGCTCGAGCCGGAGGTCCAATGGCCCCTGGCAATCCTGATTACCGTCGGGGTCCTCTACGCACTCGGTCTCATGATGTCCTATGTGATCGGTCGACGGATTTTCGCTGGTGTCGAGCATTTGCTCGGCAAGTTGCCGATGGTGGCCAAGGTCTACCACTCGGCGAAACAGCTGGTGAAAGTGATGCAGACTTCGCCGGTGGAGGGCAAGCAGATCGTGCTCGTGGAGTTCCCGCCAGGCATGAAGGTGATGGCCGTTCTGACCCAGGTCATCACCGACCCCGATACGAATGAGCTTCTCGCCATCGTCTACATTCCGACCGCGCCACAGCCCGTCACCGGACTGCTGGAAACGATTCCGATGGACAGGGTGACGCCCACCGATCTTACTTTTGCCGAGGCGATGAGCTTTGTCGTTTCGATCGGGGCGCTCGGTCCTGATACATTGGCGTTCTCGGTGCCGGCGGCATCGAAGAGGTAAGACGGTTTCGTGTCAGTCATGAGAGTCGTTTCTTTCGTCCTTGCGCTGTGCTGTGCCGCCTGCACAAGCGTCGGGGATTCGGGCGATGACACGGCAAGCGTCGATCGCTGCTTCGGCCTCACCGGCGACTGGATGGATGGACGAAACCGGGGAATCAGCTTCAGCCCGGCGGCGCAAAGCCAGTTCTGCATGGGCTATTGGACGAGCTGCAAGCTCGATTTCCACCTCAAGCGGCTGGACGCCGACGGCACTGCCGACCTGACGCAGTTCGCGAGCCAGAGAGCGCGGAACGAATG
>JBKOZY010000178.1:0-3184 GCA_046726135.1 Pseudomonadota bacterium
CGTCATGGCAACTGCCTCGTCCGGATTGAAGACATAGGGCGTGGTCAGGAGTTCGAGCGCGTGCGCGGCGGCGATCATGTCCACCTCCAGCCCATAGCTCATCCCGGTTTCCTCGAAGCTCTGCCGCATCTTCCCGTCGAAGAGTCCGATCGTCGGGAAGTTCTGAACCCCGGAAAAGCCGATCGATTTGAGCTCGGCCAGAAAGTGCGGCATCAGCAAGAAGGGATCGGTCCCGTTGACGCCCGCGAGAACGGGCGTGTTCTTCACGACTGGCAGCACCTCGACGGCCATCTCTTTCACGATCTGATTGGCGTTGCCATAGGCAAGCAATCCGGCGGCGGAGCCGCGCCCCGCCATGCGATACCGGCCCGAATTGTAAATGATGATCAGATCTATCCCGCCTGCCTCCTCGGCCTTGGCTGAGAGACCGGTTCCGGCGCCACCACCGACGATTGGCCGGCCCTCGGCGATCATCCCGTGCAACCTGTCTAGAATTACCTTACGGGGAATTGCCGGCATCGTGCCTCACCTTTGCGATATATCGAGGAATGTTGTGACCGTGACCTCCGCGAAGGCGGGATCGTTGATGTGCAGCGGCAAGCGGACGATCCTTCGCCTTTCGGTCTGTCGCATCGTGCTCTCGAGCGCGGAGAACAGGGCGGCATCCGCCTCCGGATCGAAGAAAGCGCCACCTTCCCTGTCAAGCGCGGAGACACCCTGCTCCGGGATCAATATGCGAACCTCTCCGTCGCACGCATTCAGCTTCTCCCCGATCCACTCGCCGATAAGCCGGCATTCGTCGATGTTCGTGCGCATAAGGGTCACATTGGGATTGTGCCTGTAAAGAGTGCGTCCGCGCAGTTCCGGTGGAACGGTCTCTGGCGCCCAGAAATTCACCATATCGAGTGCGCCTACCGAGCCGACGTAGGGGAGGCGTGTGCGAGCGATGGCGCCGAAACGGTCTCCCGTCGCCGGTAGCACGCCGCCAAAGAGCAGGTCGCAGACCTCCGTCGTCGTTATGTCGATCACCCCGGACAGCAGGCCGCTGTCAGCGAGCTTCTCCATTGTGCGCCCGCCGGTGCCGGTGGCGTGGAAGACGATGCAGTCATAGTCGTCGCGCATGCGTTCGACGATCGAAGTCACGCATTGAGTCGTCACCCCGAACATCGTTAGCCCGATCGCGGGCTTGTGCTGCTTGCGATCAGCGAGGTTTCGGGCCATCCCGGCGATCGCCTGCGCCGCATTGTGGAGGATCACCCGGCTAAGGCCGTTGAGGCCAGCCATATCCGTCACCGACGGCATGAAGATGATGTCGGAAACGTCGACGTAAGGCGACACGTCACCCGAGGCCAGCGTCGATACCATCAGCTTCGGGATGCCGTACGGCAGGACGCGCATACCGGCAGTGATGATCGAAGTTCCGCCGCCGCCGCCGATGCCGACGATGGCGCCAAGGTCCTGGCGCGTGGCGATGAAGCGGCTGAACGACTCGGCCATCGCCCCGACCGCCGAGCCGCGATCGTCGAGACCGAGAACTGCCTTGGCGCCGGCGGGATGAAAAGCTGCGACCTTGGCGGCCGTGACGTCGACATCGGACGCAGCTTGTCGCGTGCCCACGTCGACCCGCACGACCGGAAGCCCCTGCGCCGCGACGAGGCCTGCCAGGAAGGCGAGTTCCTCGCGCTTCGTGTCGTGCGTGCCGACGACATAGACGCGCCTCAAGTCTCCTCCCCGAGCGGCGCTCTGCGATCCGCCTACTGCGTCCCGGCGCCAGTCCTGTCGAGTTGCAAATTTGTGAGACGCGAGTATCATATTGATATGGATGTCTCACGTCAATTGACTGAGTTGCTGGAGGAAAGCGAACGCGGCCCACGCGCGAGAACCGGTCGTCTCATGCTGGAGACCGCAATGAGGCTGATGCAGGCGGGCGTGGTCCCGTCGGTGAGCGAGGTGGCCGAGGCGGCCGAAGTGTCCCGGTCGACTGCTTATCGCTATTTCCCCAGCCAGGCGGCTCTCGTCGAGGCGGTGGTCGACGAGGCGCTCGGGCCGATTCTGATGTGGAAGTCCGATTCCACCGATCCCGTCGATCGGGTGGATGATCTCCTTCGCTCCTCGATGCCGCGCATCGAAGGGTTCGAAGCCACCTTCAAGGCCGCGCTCAAGCTTTCGCTGGACGATTGGGCTCAGCGGCGGGCCGGTACGCCACCCAGCGAGCCGCAGTTCCGGCGGGGACACCGGGTCGACCTGCTGCGCGCGGCGCTGCGTCCGCTACAGTCGCGGCTGCCTTGGGAGGAGGTCGACCGGCTTGCCCAGGCGCTGTCGCTGATCTTCGGAGTGGAAGCGTTGGTGGTGCTCAAGGATATGTGGTTGCTGGATGACCGACAGACTGAGGCCGTGGTCCGGTGGGCCGCCGCGGCGCTGGTGCGAGCAGCCATCCAGGAGGCCGAGAACATTTAACTGGCTGGACCAGAAGAGGGTAGCGGAGCACATGCTGGTCAAATTGCCCTTCAGAAAGATCCGACTCCGTTACTGTGGTTTCGCTGTATTTTTCTGATGAATTTTGCTCAGGCTCGACCAAGCATCCATTGCGAAAGGTCGATGATGAGCTTGACGATAGGCGGAACTTGGTAATACCAGATTGACTTGGAGGTCTGTGTTAGGTCGAGCGAAGTCGGGTCTTGGGTGATGTCGGATCGGGCCGCTTGTTTGAGTCACAAAACAAACAATGGGAGGAAAGAATGGTGCCAAGTGTGTTGAAGGGTTTGGTCGCGGGCATATCGTTTTTCGCTATTGTCGGGAGCGCCGCCGCACAAGAGCTGACGATATTCTGGGCGGAATGGGATCCTGCGAACTATCTGCAGGAGCTCGCGAACCAGTACGAGGCCGAGACCGGAGTTAAGGTCACGGTCGAGACGACGCCATGGGCGGACTTCCAGACGAAAGCGTTCACGGAGTTCAACGCGAAGGGAAGCGCCTACGACATGGTCGTGGGCGACTCGCAGTGGATCGGCGCGGCCTCGGAAGCGGGCCACTATGTCGACCTCACAGAATTCTTCAACAAGCACAAGCTTAACGAAACGATGGCTCCGGCTACGGTGAAGTACTATTCCGAGTACCCTGCCAACTCCGGCAAATACTGGTCGATTCCGGCCGAGGGAGACGCCGTGGGCTGGTCCTATCGCAA
>JBKOZY010000179.1:0-12498 GCA_046726135.1 Pseudomonadota bacterium
GTTGAAGAGCGTCCAGGATTTTTCGTCGAGGCTGACCGCGATGCCCGATTGGGTGCGCCTGACGACCCGGTTGTCGCCGGACCAGAAGAGCTCGCATATGGCGCAGCGGCAATTCCACTGCGGAAAACCACCACCTGCGGCCGATCCGAGCACGACAACCTTCATTGCCGCCTCGCTCCGGCCCCAGATGGCAGCCTATCAGTCGAATTTAGATCTCGGCCGGGAAATAGTCGTTGATCTCGAGGCCGATGCAGACTTCGCAAACTACAGGCTTGGACCAGCTCATTGGAAACCTCCAGGAGTATCAAACCTGCCTGTGGCAGGCGCCCTTGCCCAGGCTCAACGCTGGAAAATAGGAATATGCGGGGGTCGGGGCAATGGGATAACTTCCCAAGGCCTAGTAGGGCGCCTCGAAATAGGACCCGCGAGTCAGCTTGAAGAGGTGGACGGCGACCTGCCTGCCATCACTGGTCGTAAAAGCCGTGTTGGAGCCTTCCGCGGTGAAGCCCGCCTTTTCGGCAACCCGGCGCGAAGCGAGGTTCGGCGCCATGACCTTGCAGGTGACCGATTTGGCGCCGAGCCGCTCCACCGCCATGCCGACCAGGAGCCGCGCGAGCTCGGTGCCATAGCCCCTGCCCCACATTGGCGGTGCCACGCCCCATCCGACCTCTGCCACCCGGTAACGCGACATCAGGATGAACCCATCGCCGACCGGCTCATTGCTGTCCCGGCGCGCTGCCGTGAGCAGATAGGAGCGACGCCGCGGATTGGTCTGATCGGCCCGGGCCGAGGCGACGAGATATTTCGGTCCGCGCTCGTCGGCAAAGCGGCTGCGCGGCAAATCGAGCCAGCGTCGGTATTGCGGATCCGACATATAGCCGGCGAAGGCTTGCCAGTCGCTGTGCCTGACCTCGCGGATCAGCAGCGACGGCGTTTCGACCTCGGGCAGCAGCATCGAAGACGAGATTGCACGACGGCGCGAACAGCGCAAGGGCGGGAAGAGGCAGTCGGCATTAGTCAATAGGTCGTGAGCGGCGCCCTTCCCTACTGCCTATTGCCTACTGCCTAAATGTCCAGCTCGCTCTCGTCGACGAACTGCGCCCGCTCGCTGATGAAGGCAAAGCGCGACTCCGGCTTGGTGCCCATGAGCCGCTCGATCGCATCGGCGGTGGTCGCCCGCTCGTCCTCGCCGAGTTCGACCCGCAGCAGCGTGCGTTTCGCCGGGTCCATGGTGGTCTCCTTGAGCTGGCTCGGCAGCATCTCGCCCAGTCCCTTGAAGCGGCTGACCTCGACCTTGCCGCGGCCGGAGAACTCCTTCCGCAGCAGCTCCTCCTTGTGGATATCGTTGCGCGCATAGGCACTCTTGCCGCCCTGCGACAGGCGATAAAGCGGTGGCACCGCCAAAAAGAGGTGGCCCTGGTCGACGAGCTTCGGCATCTCGCGATGGAAGAAGGTGATGAGCAGGCTCGCAATATGGGCGCCGTCGACATCGGCATCGGTCATGATGACGACCTTCTCGTAGCGGAGCTCCCCCTCGCGATAGGACGAGCCGGTGCCGCAGCCCAATGCCTGGACGAGATCCTGCAGCTGTTGATTCTGGGCAAGCTTGCCCTTGCCGGCGCTCGCGACATTGAGGATCTTGCCGCGCAACGGCAGCACCGCCTGGGTGATGCGGTTGCGCGCCTGCTTCGCCGAGCCTCCAGCCGAGTCGCCCTCGACGATGAAGATCTCCGAGCCCTGCGCCGCCGATGACGAGCAATCGGCGAGCTTGCCGGGAAGCCGGAGCTTGCGGACCGCCGTCTTGCGGCCGACCTCCCTTTCTTGGCGCCGCCTGATGCGCTCCTCGGCGCGGTCGATGAACCATTCCAGCAGCTTGTCGGCCTGGGCGGGATGGCCAGTGAGCCAGTGGTCGAAATGATCGCGCACCGCTGCCTCGACCATGCGCGCCGCTTCCGCCGTCGACAGCTTCTCCTTGGTCTGGCCCTGAAACTCGGGCTCGCGGATGAACACCGACAGCATCGCCCCCGCCGAGGTCATGATGTCGTCGGCCGTGACGACATTCGCCCGCTTGTTGTTCTTCAGCTCGGCATAGGAGCGCAGCGACCGCGACAGGCCGGTGCGCAGGCCCTGCTCATGGGTCCCGCCCTCCGGCGTCGGCACGGTGTTGCAATAGGAGTTGATGAAGCCGTCGCCGCCGAACCAGGCCAGCGCCCATTCCACCGAGCCGTGGGCGCCCGGCTTCTGCACCTTGCCGGCGAACACATCCTCGGCGACCCGCGGCTTGCCGTTGATCGCCTCCTCGAGGAAGTCGCGCAAACCGCCGGGGAACCGCAGCACCGCCTTGGCCGGCGTGTCGTCGCCATCGCCGAGATGACGCGGCGCGCAGGTCCAGCGGATCTCGACGCCGCAGAAAAGATAGGCCTTGGAGCGCGCCATCTTGAACAGGCGGCGCGGCGAGAACTTCGCCGATTTGCCGAAGATCTGCTCGTCGGGATGGAAGCGCACCCGGGTGCCGCGACGGTTGTGCACCTTGCCGACGGTGACAAGCGGGCCATCGGGGCGACCGCGGCGGAATGTCTGACGGTAGAGCATCTGGCCGCGTGCCACCTCGACCTCGAGATGGCTCGACAGGGCATTGACCACCGACACGCCGACGCCATGGAGGCCACCCGAGGTTTCATAGACCTTCGAGTTGAACTTGCCGCCCGAATGCAGCATGGTCATGATGATCTCGAGCGCCGATTTGTTCTTGTATTTGGGGTGCGGGTCGACCGGCATGCCGCGCCCATTGTCGTTGACCGACAGGTAGCCCTCGGCATCATACTCGACCTCGATCCAGCTGGCATGGCCGGCAACCGCCTCGTCCATGGCGTTGTCCATCACCTCGGCAAAGAGATGATGAAGAGCCTTCTCGTCGGTCCCGCCAATATACATGCCGGGCCGCCGGCGCACCGGCTCGAGGCCCTCGAGCACCTCGATCGAGGACGCGGTATAGGTCTCCTCCATGCCGCTGGAACGCTCGGCTGTCGCAGCTCTTTGCCTGATTTTCGCCATTCTACCTCGTTGCAACCCCCGCAATCCCTACCCCGAATCGCCCCCATTATGCACGGCCGTCACAGCTGGAGCGAATGCCAGTCCGGCCTTTTGTGCCACAATTTAAGGTAAGATCATGGCCGGGCGATTCGAAGGGCTGCGCTGCGCAGCCACCAGAATAGGGAGGGGTCCATGCCCAGCACTGACAAGCTTGTCGCCGAGCTGATCGGCACTTTCACCCTGGTTGCCGCCGTTCTCGGCGGGGCGCTCATCTCTTTCGGAGCGCCGGGCGGCGGCTCGGGAATCCTGGGCGTTGCCTTTGCCGTCGGCCTCGCCGTCATGGTCATGGCCTATGCCGTCGGCCCGATCTCGGGCGGCCATTTCAACCCCGCCGTCACCTTCGGCCTCTATGCCGCCGGCCGGTTCGAGGCGCGGGCGATCGCGCCCTATGTGGCGGCGCAGGTGGTGGGCGGCCTGCTCGCTGCCTTCTTCTTCTGGCTGGTTCTCTCCGGCAAGGCCGACCATGTCGCCGGCGCCTTTGCCTCGAACGGCTATGGCGTGAATTCGCCCGCCGGGTTCTCGCTGATGTCGGCGCTGCTCGCGGAGATCGTACTGACGGCGATCTTCATCTTCGTGATCTGCCGGACAACCGCGCCCAAGGGAGCCGGCAACATGGCGCCGGTCGCCATCGGGCTCACCCTGACGCTGCTCCACATCATGTCGATCCCGATCGACAACACCTCGCTCAACCCTGCCCGGTCGACCGCCACCGTGCTGTTCGCCGCCGAAAGCTGGCCGCTCGCCCAGCTCTGGCTGTTCTGGGTGGCGCCGATCATCGGCGGCGTGCTCGGCGGCCTTGTTCATAAATCGCTTGGCGAACAGGCCTGAGCCCGGCATCTTCGGGGAATGTTGACCCGCAAGGACATCTTCCCCGAAGACCATCTGCCCGCCACCCCCGAGCTCCAGGCTCGGGGGCGCGAGCTGGCAAAGATCCACCGCGTCACCGCCGGACCGTTCCTCAAGGAGAACGCGGTCCCGAGCGAGGCTGAATTCAAGCGTCGCGAGAGTGCTGCGGGACGCATTATGCTGCATGCCCAGATCGGCTTTCGCGATCTCGAGAAGTCGCGCCGTGCCTGGGGCGAGATCTATGAGAGCTGCCGCCGCAAGGGCGTGCGGGTCGACCGCTATGGCATCTCGCTCGATTGGGCGATGGGTCTGCCGGCCCGGGAGCGCAAGACCGCGGTCAAGGGAACCGGCATCCTGCTGAGCCGGCCGGAGGACTTCGTCAGCCTCACCGAGGTGGCGCCGGTCGCGCCGCATTTCGGCGATTTCATCATGGGCTTCCCGGCGGCGGTCGAGAATACCTGCGCGGCGCTGGCGGCGGGCGCCACCTCGGTCGGCAATCTCGGGCAGTATTTCACTTTCCGGCTTCCCAATTGGGACGACGACGTCGCGACCACCACCGCGACGGTCACCGCCCTGGCGCTGCTCGCTGCCCAGGAGGAGGAAGTCCTCGTACACTCCAATCTCGACGACGGCTTTGCCGGATTGTTCACCGATCTCGCTTCGGTGCTCGGCTTCGTGCTGATCGAGAAGGAGATCATCGAAGGGCTGCTGGGCGCCAATCTCTCCCATTGCTGGGGCCATCATTTCTCCGATCCGCAGCGCCGGCTGGCGTTCCATCTGGCGCTTAGTGCCGTCAACCCCACGCCCGGCACCATGGTCTATGGCAACACTGTCAGCTATCGCGGCGATGCCGGCGCCAATTTCGCGAGCCTCGCCAATTACCTGCTGGTGGATGTGATCGGCCAGAGCGTCAGGCCGTCGGGTCACGCCATCAATGCGGTGCCGGTCACCGAGAACAGCCGCATCCCCGAGATCGACGAGATCATCGATGTGCAATTGTTCGCCTGGCGCATGGCGCAGCAGGCGGGCCCGACCTGGTCCAAGCTCGTCGATCTCGAGCAGGCGATGACGGTTGCCGAGCAGATTGCCACCGCCGCCAGACGCTTCCGCGACAATGTCGTCCAAGGGCTCGAGCAGGCCGGGGTCGACACCGCGAGCGCCGTCGAGATGCTGCTCGCCATGAAACGGCTCGGCCCGAAGCGTATCGAGGAGCTGTGGGGCGCCGGCCAGGCCGATGGCAACGCGCCGCGCGGGCGCCGCCCAGCGGTCCGGGCACCCTTCGTCGAAGAGCTCGACGCGCTTGCCGACCACCATCTCGACCGGATCGCCAGCGACTTGCGCAAGCGCATCGGCGGCTTGAAGCCGCGGGTCATCGTGGCCTCGAGCGACGTTCACGAACACGGCAAGATGGCGCTCGAGCAAGTGCTGCGGCAGCTCGGCGCCGAGATCGTCGATGGCGGGGTGTCCATCGACCCGGAGGCGCTTGCCCGCGCCGCGGTCGCCAATGCGGCCGAGGCAGTGCTGCTGTCGACCTATAACGGCATCGCGCTCGATTATTTCGAGTCGCTCAAATCCTGCCTGCCGGACGGCTTTCCGGTGCTGATCGGGGGGCGGCTCAACCAGGTGCCGAGCGGCTCGAACAGCAGCCTGCCGGTCGATGTCTCGGCCGAGCTCGCGGCCGGCGGCGCCATTGTCTGCCGCGAGATCGAGGATGCCGTTCCGGCGTTGCTGGCGATTGCGGGAGCGCCGAAGAAAGGTATTAGGCATTAGGCAATAGGCAGTGATACGCGCTCTTTACGACCACCTACCGCCTACAGTTTGATCGAACCCGCGAGGTGTTGTATCGCTCTTGAGCGTCGACGCGAGCCTTGAGGAGTCTCGATGACAGTGGTGCAGCACTTGGGCGAAAAGCTCGAGATCAAGCAGGCCGCACCGAGGTTTCCCGCGCTCGGTCTGGCGATGTACTACCTCTGCCATCGCAAGCCGTTCTCCGACATGCCGTCGAGCGCCATCATACCGCTGGTCGACGGCCAGATCCGGCGTGGCCATGCGCTTATCGCCATGCAAGGCCCACGCGCTGTCGGCTATCTGGGCTGGGCCCTCTTCACCGTCGAGGAGGCACTTGCCCATGTGCACAATGGCGAGCCGCCGGAAGGCGCAACCCGCGATCAGGGCGATGTGCTGTGGCCGATGACGGTGGCGGCCAACTCGGCGCCGGTGCTGCGTGCGCTGGTCCGCACGGCGCGCGGGATGAATGTCGGCCGCAGCATCATGACGATCCGTCCCTATGAGGACAAAAGCCGGCTCGTGCCGCCGATCCTGATCGTAAGCTAGAGGCAGTCGGGCAGTGAGTGGGCCTATTGCTTATCCGACGCGCACGGGACGGAGCAGGAAGGCCGGCATATTGGCCTCGGTGAAGCCCGCCGGATCGCGCTCGCGGGCATCCTCGCGCTCACGCGGCCGCTCGGGACGCGAAGCCTTCTTGACCGGCCGCAAATGCTGCTGCTCCTCACGGCGCGGCCGCTTGTCGCGGGGTTCGTGTGCAGGCCGCGGCGCCGGCTTCTCGCGGGCATCGTGCGAAGGCCGCGGCGCCGGCTTCTCGCGGGTATGTTTGCGGGCGGGACCCGAGCGTGCGGCACCGCGCTGGGGACGGTCGCGCCGCCGGCCCTTGGCCGACATGGCATCAGCGAGCTCGTCATCGGCAGGGGCCTCGCCATACCACTCGACCGGCCGCTTGATCAGCTGCTCGATCGCCCGGAGCGCCCGCACCTCCTCGAAGGTGACGAGCGTATAGGCATGGCCTTCGCGGCCGGCGCGACCGGTGCGACCCACCCGGTGCACATAGTCTTCGGAATGCACCGGCACATCGAAATTGAACACATGGCTGACCTGAGGGATGTCGAGGCCGCGCGCCGCCACATCGGAGGCGATCAGATAGGTTATCTGGCCGTTGCGGAATGCCTCCAGCGTCTTCAGCCGCGAGAACTGATCCATGTCGCCATGAAGTGCCGAGGCATTGAAGCCGTGCTTCTTGAGCGAGGATTCGAGGACCGCCACGGTGGTCTTGCGGTTGGCGAAGACGATGGCGTTCTTGATGTTGTCGTATTCGCGCAGCAGGCGCCGCAGCGCGTCGCGCTTCTCCTTGTCATCCGATGGCGCATAGACCGCCTTCTGGATGATCGAGGCCGCCGTTGTGGCCGGCGGCGCCGCCTGGACCTCGACCGGATTGTGGAGGAACTGGTTGGTGAGGCGCTGGATCTCCGGCGGCATGGTGGCCGAGAAGAACAGCGTCTGCCGGGTGATCGGCAGGATCTTGCAGATACGCTCGATATCGGGAATGAAGCCCATGTCGAGCATCCGGTCGGCCTCGTCGACCACCAGCACCTCGATGCCGTGGAGCATGAGCTTGCCGCGCTCGACATGATCGAGCAGCCGCCCCGGCGTTGCGATCAGGATGTCGGCGCCGCGGTCGATCTTGGCGTTCTGCTCGTCGAAGGACACGCCGCCGATCAGCAATGCGATCGTCAACCTGTGGTTGCGGCCGAGGCGCTCGAACGCTTCCTGAACCTGGGCCGCCAGCTCGCGGGTCGGTTCGAGCACCAGCGTGCGCGGCATGCGGGCACGGGCCCTACCCTTCTCGAGCAGCGACAGCATCGGCAAGGCGAAGGCCGCGGTTTTGCCCGAACCGGTCTGGGCGAGCCCCAGAACGTCGCGACGGGCCAGGGCTGGCGGAATGGCTTTGGACTGGATGGGAGTGGGAGTTTCGAAGCCGGCAGCCCGAACGGCGTCGAGAACTTTTTCGGATAGACCTAATTGATCGAAGGACATGCGGTGTCGCAAACTTTCCTTAAATGGGAAGGCACAGAGTGTTTTTATGACTTGATCTTATACGCCCGACTTGTCGCGCCCCCGGCGGCACAAGACTTCTGTCTCCACCATGAAAAATAGTCAGAACAGATGAAGTGTCAATGACACAGCCCTGCGGCACATGGGCGAAAAAGGTCAAACTTCCACAGATTCCGACGCCGCCGGCGTCAATTGAACCGACTCGCCGCACCCGCAGGCACTTGTCTGGTTCGGATTGTTGAAAACAAAGCCCGATCGCAACTTGTCCACCTGATAATCCATCTCGGTTCCAAGCAGAAACATCACGGCTTTCGAATCGATGAGGACGCGGGCGCCCTTATCCTCGATCACTTCGTCGAACCGACCCTGCTCGGCCGCCCAGTCCATGGTGTATTCCATGCCGGCGCAACCGCCCTTTTTCACCCCGATCCGCAAGGCAGACAGGGGATTTCCCGAGCGCGCCGCCAGGTCACGGATGCGGGCTGCGGCGGCCTCGGTAAGCCGCATCACCTGGGGTCGGGGGCGTCGCTCGGCCATGAATTCGGTCTCTCCTCGCTCCCGTCTACCACATATTGAGGGTCACGCGCGCCTCATCCGACATGCGGCTGGCATCCCACGGCGGGTCGAACACCAGGTTGACCTTCACGTCCTTGACCCCGGGCACGGCGCTCACCGCGTCCTGGACCCAGCCGGGCATGTCGCCCGCCACCGGGCAGCCTGGCGCGGTCAGTGTCATGTCGATGGTCACCGCCCGGTCGTCCGCGACATCGATCTTGTAGACGAGGCCAAGCTCGATAATGTCGACCGGGATCTCCGGATCATAGACCGTCTTCAGCGCCGCGATCATGTCCTCGGTCATGCGCTCAAGCTCCTCCTTCGGGATGGCGGAGGTCGCAAGGTCGTCATGTGACGGCAGCGCGGTCATTCTTCACTCATATGAACAGTCGGCCAGCCGATTCAAGGGCTTCGCCGAGCCGCTCGACCTCCTCATGGGTGTTGTACATGGCAAAAGAGGCACGACAGGTGGCGGTGGTCCCGAATCGGGCGAGCAGCGGCATGGTGCAGTGGGTGCCGGCGCGAACCGCCACGCCGGCCCGGTCGATCACCGTCGCAACATCGTGGGCATGGGCGCCGTCCATGTTGAACGAGATGATGGCGCCGCGATTGCGGGCCCGGCCAATGATGCGCAGATTGTTGATTGCCGACAGGCGCCGGAGCGCATGCTCGAGCAGCGCCGCCTCATGGGCGGCGATCCGGTCACGCCCGATCCTCATCATATAGTCGAGGGCAATGCCGAGGCCGATCGCCTGCACGATGGCCGGCGTTCCCGCCTCGAAGCGATGCGGCGGCTCGGCGTAGGTGATGTCGTCGAGGAAGACCTCGCGGATCATCTCGCCGCCACCCTGATAGGGCGGCATGCGCTCGAGATGCTCCGCCTTGGCGTAGAGCACCCCGATCCCGGTCGGGCCGTAGGTCTTGTGGCCGGTGAAGACGTAGAAGTCGGGATCGATGTCTTGAACATCGATGCCCATATGCACCGCCGCCTGGCTGCCATCCACCAGGATGGGGATGCCGCGGTCGCGGCAGAGCTTCACGATCGTCTTGATCGGCAGGATGGTGCCAAGGGCGTTCGACATATGGGTGATGGCGACCATCCGGGTGCGGGGGGAAAGCAGCTTCTCGAATTCATCGAGCAGGAAGTTGCCGTCGTCATCGACCGGGCTCCAGCGAATCACCGCGCCGCGCCGCTCACGGTGGAAATGCCAGGGCACGATGTTGGAGTGATGCTCGAGGATCGACAGGACGATCTCGTCGCCCTCGCCGATCACCAGGCCGCCGAAGCTCTGGGCCACCAGGTTGATCGCCTCGGTGGCATTGCGCGTGAAGATGATCTGGCCGGCCGAGGGAGCATTCAGGAACTGGCGGACGGTCTCGCGCGCCCTTTCGTAATTGGTGGTCGCCAGATTGGACAGGAAATGCAGGCCGCGATGGACATTGGCATATTCCAGTTCATAGGCGTGGCTGACCGCCTCGATCACCGCCTCGGGCTTCTGTGCCGATGCGGCATTGTCGAGATAGGTCAGCGGCTTGCCATAAACCTCACGCGCCAGAATGGGGAAGTCGGCGCGGATCGCCTCGACGTCATAGGCCTGCGCCGAACTGTCAGCCATCACTGCCATTCCCCGCCGCGTCAACGGTTCCGCGCCGCCGATCGAGCCAGCCTTCGGCCCGGGCGGCGAGGCTGTCGCGCAGCCGCTCGTCGGCGACATCGTCGAAGGCCTCGGTGATGAAGGCGGTGATCAGCATGCTCCTGGCACGCTCCTCCGGAATGCCACGCGACCTCAGATAAAAGACATGATCCTCCTCGAGATCGCCGGCGGTCGCGCCATGGCCGCAGATCACGTCGTCGGCGAAGATCTCGAGCTCCGGCTTGGCATCGAACTCGGCCGTGGGGCTGAGCAGCAGCGCATGGCTCGACTGCTTGCCGTCGGTCTTCTGCGCATCGGGGCGAACGATGACCTTGCCCTGGAAGATGCCGCGCGCCTCCTCGTCGATGACGCATTTGAAGATCTCGCGGCTGGTGCAGCGCGGCACCGCGTGATCGATCACGAGCCGGGTGTCGCAATGCTGGCGGTCATGCAGAAGATAGCTGCCGGTCACCCGCGCATCGCTGCCCTCGCCCGAGAAGGTAACGAACCCCTGATTGCGGGTGACGGCGGCACCGATGGTGAAGGTGAAGTCGCGCAAGGTGGCGTCGGCGCCGAGATCGATATGAGCGTTGGCGAGATGGTAGGAGCGCGCCGCATCCTCCTGGACCTTGATGCGGTCGAGTCGGGCGCCGGCACCGAGTATCGCCAGGGTGACCGGCAGCGCGACATAGCTGCCGTCAGTACCGAGATGGGTCTCGACAAGGGTGAGCGCGGCGCCATCGCCGATCGCGACCTCGATCCGCGGCGCAAAGCTTTCAGCCCGCTCGCCGCTGTTCACGCTCAGGACCTCCACCGGCGGCGTGACGTTCTCGCCGGCCGCCACCTCGATCCTCAACCCGCCGGTGAAGAAGGCGGTGTTGAGCAGCAGCAGCGGATCGCTACCATCGATCGGCGTCGGGTCGGAAAGCGGCCTCACGGAGATGCCGCCGCTGACCGGCAGCTCGGAAAGCTCGGGCCGATAGACCCCGTCTGCGATCACCAGCCGCGCCCGCGGCACGCCGTCGAAAGGCGACAGGCCAACCAGCCGCTGAACCGTTCGGATCTCGGTCAATCCCCGCCCGGCCGGAGGGAACGGGCGCGCCAGCAGCTGCTTCAGATCTGTCCAGCGCCAGTCCTCCATGCGGCGATGCGGCAGACCGCTCGCCGTGAAGCGCTCAAACGCCGCCCGCCGCGCCGGCGAGACGACCATGGCCTCGCCGGCCTGAAGATAGGCCGCCTCGGCGATGGTGCTGCGGATGGGCATGTTCATCACGCCGCATCCCTGCCGTAATCGGCATAGCCGCGCTCATCGAGCTCGAGAGCCAGCGACTTGTCGCCGGATTTGACAATCCGCCCCTGCGACAGGACATGCACCCGGTCGGGGACGATATATTCGAGGAGGCGCTGATAATGGGTGATGACGATCATCGCCCGCTCCGGGCTGCGCAGCCCGTTGACGCCATCAGCGACGATCCGCAGCGCGT
Source organism: Pseudomonadota bacterium (assembly GCA_046726135.1). Classification (GTDB taxonomy): domain Bacteria; phylum Pseudomonadota; class Alphaproteobacteria; order Rhizobiales; family Aestuariivirgaceae; genus DATAFF01. The sequence continues at coordinate 11,459 of JBKOZY010000179.1, forward strand.
CGATGTCGAGACCCGAATCGGTCTCGTCCATGATGCAGATCGCCGGCTCGAGCACCGCCATCTGCAGGATCTCGGCGCGTTTCTTCTCGCCGCCCGAGAAGCCGACATTGACCGGCCGCTTGAGCATCTCCGGCGAGATGCCGAGCCGCTGGGCGCGGTCACGGATCAACCGCATGAATTCGGGCGTCGACATCTCGGGCTGACCGCGCGCCTTGCGCTGAGCGTTGAGCGCCACCTTGAGGAACTGCATGGTGGCGACGCCGGGGATCTCGATCGGGTACTGGAAAGCGAGAAAGATGCCCTTGGCGGCACGCTCATTCGGCTCCATGGCGAGAAGATCCTCGCCATCGAGCAGCACCTCGCCACCAGTCACCTCATAGCCGTCGCGGCCGGCCAGCACATAGGACAACGTCGACTTGCCCGAGCCGTTCGGCCCCATGATGGCATGGACCTCGCCCGGCCTCACGGTGAGCGACAGCCCGTCGAGGATGACCTTGTCCTCATCGGCGAGCTTCACTTGCAGGTCTTTGATCTCGAGAATTCCCATCACTTCTTCCACTATTCCGTCAGTTCACTTTTTCTCCCCTCGTCCCGCGACAGCGGGAGAGGGTGGTGCGGAGCACCGGGTGAGGGGTGGTTGAGCTGGCGAGTAGCCCCTCATCCGCCCCTCCAGGGCACCTTCTCCCCGCGGGCTGGGAGAAGGGAGAATTTGGCGGCGACGCATCGTTGCGTCGCTCCCGTCAACCAACGCTCCCCTCGAGGCTGATGCCGATCAACTTTTGGGTCTCGGCCATGAATTCCATGGGCAGCTGCTGCAGCACGTCGCGCACGAAGCCATTGACGATGAGCGCCACGGCCTCCTCCTCCGGCAGGCCCCTTTGCATGCAATAGAAGAGCTGATCGTCGGAAATCTTCGAGGTTGTCGCCTCATGCTCGAAATGGGCGGTCGAGGTCTTGGCCTCGATATAGGGCACGGTATGCGCACCGCACCGGTCGCCGATCAACAGCGAGTCGCACTGGGTGAAGTTGCGGGCGTTGGT
>JBKOZY010000180.1:0-4993 GCA_046726135.1 Pseudomonadota bacterium
CGCAGTCGGAGAGCCGGCGGAGATGATCATCGAACACGGCTCGAACCACCGCATCATCGTGGTGACCGACGAGGGCCGGTCGCGGCTGCAACGGGTGTTTCGCGGCTCTACCGCCTATGAGGTGGTCAAGGCGGCGCGGACGAGTGTATTGGATGTGCGATGAAGTGCGGGAGTAAGAGATGGCCGAGTACCGGCTTTATTGTTTCGGTGAGTCCGGGAATTGCTACAAGGCAGCGCTGATGCTGCAGCTTTCACGGATGGATTGGGAACAGATCCATGTCGATTACTTCGACGGCGAGACCCGATCGGAAGAATACCGGGGCAAGGTGAACGAGATGGCCGAGGCGCCGGTGCTGCTGCATGGCCCTTTGACGGTCTCGCAATCCGGCGTGATCCTCGATTACCTCGCCGACAGGGCTCGCAAATTCGGGCCAAAAAGCGAGGATGAGCGGCGCGAGATCCTGCGGTGGATCCTGTTCGACAACCATAAATTTACCAGCTATGCGGCGACGCTGCGTTTCATGCTGACCTACATGAAGACGGGAGAGACGCCGGTGACCGAGTTCCTGAGGACACGGGTCAACGGCGCCTATGGCGTGCTCGACCGCCATCTCGCCAGCCGCGATTTCGTTATCGGCAAGCGGCCGACGATCGCCGACCTGTCGCTCTGCGGCTATCTGTTCTTCGGCGACGAGCTCGGCGTCGACCCCGCCTCCTTCGCGAACATCGGCAAATGGCTCGACCGCATTCGGGCGCTGCCCGATTGGAAGCATCCGTACGAGCTGATGGCAAGGGCGTATAAGGAAGAAGGCAGTAGGCAATAGGCAGTGGGCGGTCGTTCCTCGTCAATGCCTACTGCCTAACGCCTACTGCCCCTCTTTCACACCTCCCCCATCGCCTGCAGATACTCCTCGAGATGCTCGACATTCTCGAAGCGCATCCAGCCTTCGGCAGTCTCGGCCTCGACCGTGCCGTCGGACAGGACCCGGGCCACCTTGCCGCGGACCAGCCGCTCCTCGATGACGAAGAGCTGGTCCTCCGAGGTCGGCGACGCCTCCGGCGCCTCGGCTGATGATGCCGCCGCGGCGGGCGGGGTGGCAGGCGCTGCGACCGGCTCGGCCGGCACCTCCGGCTCCGGCGGATAGGGGCGATCGAGGGACGGCGCCTCGCGCTCGACCGCGGCCTGCAGGTCATTCGGCACGCCGGAATCGACAGTCGTCGTGATCACCGTCGGGATCGGCTCGCTCTTCCTCGGCGGCGGCTTGTCGGGAAACAGCCCGCCGGGCGACGACGGCGGCTGGGCAGGACCCAGACCGGGCGGCGACGGTGCGCCGGCGGTGGCGGGGCCGCCGCGAGCGGGGCGCAGGAAACCCGGCAGGTCGCCACCGGTCTTGGATTTGCGGCGGCCGTAATTGCCCGGCCAGCTCTTGTCGGCGCCAGGCGGGGCGGGACCGAACGAATCGCCCAAGGCGGCGCTGCCCGAGCGGGCGCCGCTCCCGGCCAAAGCCTCGGCGACGGCGAGGAGGGCGGCGGTGACGGTGGCGAGACCCAGCATGATGAAGCCGCCGGTCAGCAGGATCGCGGCGGATTCGAGGTTGAGGCCGATCACCACCTGCCCGGGCGCATAGAAGCTGCCAAGCCCGACGGCCACGCCGGCCGCGATCAGCAGAATGGCGATGACATACAACAGCGTTCTCATGCTCTAGTCATGAGCGCGTCTCAACCGCAGGTCAAGAAAGCTCGATCTCGCCATCAACCACATGCTCGAGCCCGATCTCCGGCGCGGTGACGACGGCGCGGATCTTGATCCGCCCGGCAGCGCTCTGACTGGTGCGCACATGCTCTTCGATCGCCTGCTGAGCGGTCACGCCGACCTGCTTCAGGAACTTGCGCATCGACATGTTGAAACGATCAGCATCCATGGAGAGGCCTTCCTGTATCGATAGAACTTGCAAATGGAGAGGCCGGCGGCGCCTTTCGCCTACTCGACGATGATGCGGGGAGCAGGCCGCCGCGTCGCCGCAGCTCCGGACACAGCATGCCAGACCTTGGCGGCCATGTCGCGATAGATGCCGGAATGAAGCGAGTCGGGGGCTGAAACCACCACGGGGCGACCGGAATCGGAGCGTTCGCGAAGCTCCTGGTCGAGCGGCACCTCGCCGAGAAACGGCACGGCGAGCTTCTCGGCCTCCTCGCGGGCACCGCCATGACCGAAGATCTCGTGGCGGGTTCCGCAGGTCGCGCAGAGGAAATAGCTCATATTCTCGACGATGCCGATCACCGGCACATTCACCTTGCGAAACATCGCAATGCCGCGGCGCGCATCGATCAAGGCGAGGTCCTGGGGCGTCGACACGATCACCGCGCCGGCCAGAGGGGTCTGCTGGGCGAGGGTCAGCTGGGCATCGCCGGTACCGGGCGGCATGTCGACGACGAGAATATCGAGCTCGCCCCAGGCGACCTCGCGCAGCATCTGCTGCAGCGCCGACATGACCATGGGCCCGCGCCAGATCATGGCGGTGTTCTCCTCGACCAGGAAGCCCATGGACATGACCTTGACGCCAAAGGCCTCGAGAGGGGCCAGCATCTTCGAGCCGGGGGCTGCGGCGGTCGGGCGGGCGGCGACGCCGAGGAGCCGTGGCAATGAGGGGCCATAAATATCGGCATCGAGCAGGCCGACGCGCAGACCCTGGCTCGCCAGGCCGAGGGCGAGATTGACCGCGGTCGTCGACTTGCCGACACCCCCCTTGCCGGAGGCGACGGCGATGATGTGGCGGATGCCTGGGACCGCATTGGTTGCCATGCGGGGCGCATGAGGGCGATGCGCCGGCTGGGGCCGCTGAGGGGTGCGCGTCTCGGCGGTGAGGGCGACGATGGCGCGGCTCACCCCCGGGAGGCTCGACACCGCCCGTTCCGCCGCCTGGCGCATCGGCTCCAGCTCATTGGCAAGCTTGGGGTCGACGGTAATGGCAAACACCACCTGGCCGTTGCGGATGGAAATCTCGGAAATCTGCCGCGAGGTCGACAGATCGCCTTCGATTCCCGGGCCGGTGATGCCCCGGAGCGCCGCGCGCACGGCCTCGGCGGTGAGATTGGCGGACGTTATCGGCTCGGCAGCCATCGACCCTCTTGGCACTCACTTCGAAGGCGGCCGGCGACCCCCGAGCTCGGCGGTGATCTCGCCGGCAATGGACAGGATGGCCTGGCCGAGCGCCGGGATCCGCTGATCGGTGATGCGGGCGGTAGGGCCGGAGACCGACAGGCCGGCGAGCGGCTGGGCGTGCTCGTCGAAAATGACGCTGGCGACGCAGCGCAGGCCGATGGCATTCTCCTCGTCATCGATGGCGTAGCCGCGCTCGCGCACCGCACCGATCTCGCGCTTGAGCTCGGGCGCGGCGGTGATGGTGCTGCTGGTCTCGCGGCGGAGCTCGAGCGTCTGGATGATCTTGTCGGCAAGCGGCCCGTCGAGATGCGACAGGATCGCCTTGCCCATGCCGGAGCAATGGACCGGAGCGCGACCCCCGGGTCCGGCGATCGCCCGCATCATCTTCTGGCATTCGACCTGGGCAAGGTAGATGACCTCGCCACGGTCGAGAATGCCGAGATTCACCGTTTCACCCGACTGCTCCATCATGCGTCGCATATAGGGGCGGGCAATTGTGACAATGTCGCGCGAGCGCACGAAGACCGAGCCGACCCGGAAGGCCTGGACGCCGATGGCCCAGGCGGAACGCTCATTGTCGAACCGGACGTAGCGTTCGTTCTGGAGCGTGGTCAGCAGGCGGTGGGCGGTGGAATTCGGCAGGCCGACCTCATGGGCCACTTCGCTCAATGACAGGCCCTGAGGGTGGTATGACAGCGCGTTCAGCAGCTTGAGCGCCCGGCTCAGCGACTGTACCTGCCCTGATGCCCGCAAGAGCTCCTTGCTGGGCACGCGAACTTCCGATTGTCGTTCGTGGCTCTCGCCACGGGATCTCTGACTGGGATTCTCGAGCATGCGCAAAGGAGTCCTCGAGTTGTTTCGCCCTGATAAGCCAGGTTGAAGCGTTCCGCAATGCGGTTGGTTATCGCGAGACGCGGAAAGGACATGCGAGGCAAAAAGCCCCTCCAACCGGCTCTCCTCTCGGTGATCAGATCGCTATCGAAAGTGGAAAGTGCAAGAGGGGCAGCGACATCAAGTTTCTGCGATGCCGCCATCAGCTCCAACCTCGCAGATTAACCGATGCTTCACCACGCCGGTAAGCGGCGCGTTAAGCGTCGCGAACTTACCCTTGCAAAGTCGCCGTCGAGTTCGGAGGGTTGGCAGTTGACCGGCCAGTCTGACAGGGATACCGGCCAGGAAGCCGCGCTTCTTGCCCTGTTTGTACGCAACCAGAGCAAGGTGGCCCTGGCCCTGCCGGTGCTGGCGGCGCTCTTCGCGCTGTCCAACCTGGTCTGGGCCCGCTGGGACGCGGCGGTGATCTGGCTCGCCTGCGCGCTCGGCGCGCAGGGGGTGCAGCTGTCGCTCTGCCGCTATTACGAGAGCTCCGACAACCGGTTGAGCCGACCGCGGGAATGGGTCGGCATGCTCGCCGCATCGGAGCTGCTGTTTGCTTCGTCCTGGTCGCTGCCGCTGTTCCTGTTCTGGAGCGATGGCAACGAGCTGCAGCATATCTATCTGATTGCGACATTGATGACGGTGGTGGCCATCCGCATCATGATCGCCAACAATTTCCTGCCGGTGGTGCTGGCGGGGACGGGGTTCATCACCATCACCATCCTGATCCGCTGCCTCACCGTTCATGGCCCGCTCTATGTGGCGCTTGCGGCGATGGCGGTGATGACGGCGGTGTTCTTCATCCAGCTGTCCCGTCGGCTGGAGGAGACGGCACGCGACATCCTCGCCTACCGTTCGCAGCGCGAGAAACTGATCGCCGAGCTCGAGCGGGCGCGCGACCAGGCGGAACGCGACCGCAAGCGGGCGGAAGAGGCGAGCCGGGCCAAATCGCGGTTC
>JBKOZY010000181.1:0-4077 GCA_046726135.1 Pseudomonadota bacterium
ACCCATTACGCCGACGGGCTCCCCTGCACGGACGAATTGCCCCGATTGAGCGCTGATGGTTCCGAGCCCCGCCAATAGCACAAGATAGCCTTCGCCGACGTCCAATATCAACAATTGTCCATAGGATCTGAACGGTCCCGCGAATTCGACCCGGCCCGGGGCCGGCGCCGTCACTTGCGCTTCCTGGCGGGTGGCGATGAACAGCCCCTTGACGCTGCCACCAAGGCCATCGGCCTCGCCAAATACCCGCAATTTCTGGCCTTGCGCCGGGAATTCCAGCGATCCACGGGCGGCAACGAAGGCAAGCTTGGGGCGCTCCCGCTCGGCCTTTTCGGCCTGCGCCCTGGCTTCTGCTGCCTTGGCCGACGCCTCGGTCTCCGCTTCGCGCTTACGCCGTTCTAGTTCGATCGTCGCGATCAATTCGCGCAAAGATTGCGCCTTCTTGCTCAACTGCGCCGCCCGCTCGGCTTCCCGCGCGAGCTCGCCCCCCGTCGCCCGCAGCAATTGCAGCTTGCGCTCATGCAGGGCCGCAATCTCGCGCCGCTTCGCCTCGAGGTGCTCATTCTCGGTCGTGAGCGCGCTCTGCTCGCGCGAAATCGAGGCACGCAGCCCCTGCAGCCTGCCAAGCGACTGTGCGAGCAACGCCGCACGGGTCTTGATCTCCGGCACCACCGCGGTGAACAGCATTGCTCCCCGCACCGCCGCCACCGCATCGGCGGGGTCGGTCACCACCGGCGGCGGGGGATTGCGCTCGAGCTGCTGCAGCCCGGCCAGCAGATCGCTCAGCGACTCCCGTCGCTCCGCCAGCTCGCGGGTCAGCCTGTGCTCCTCCTCGCTCAGCTTGGCGAGGCGTTCTTCTGCCGCCGTGATCAGACCTTCTGCCTCCTGAATCCGCGCTGCAATCGCGATCATCTTCTCGGACAGTTGTTGCGTGTCGGCATCGAGCGCCGCCACTTCGTTTTGGAGCCCGTCCCGCCGCACCGCGGACTGGCCGAGCTCGCGGCTGACATCCTCGAGCTCGATCGACGGCTCCGGCTTCGCTCCTGCCTCCGCTCCCCCTCCCGCGCGCACCCCGATCGCGCTGGCAACCGAGGCAAGCACCAAGGCGGCAAGAATGCTTCGGCAACGTGCCAACGGTCCTCCAGACTCAACCGCGGTGATAGGGATGATTGATCAGAATGGTGACCGCCCGGTAAATCTGCTCGGCAATCATGACCCGGGCAAGGCGATGCGGCCAGGTCATCCAACCGAGCGACAGTATGCCGCCGCGGGCGCTTTCCCTGACGGAATCCGACAGCCCGTCCGGACCGCCGATCAGGAACATGAGTGTCGATGTGCCCCGTTCGAGCTCGGACTTGATCATCTGGGCGAATTCGCTGCTGCTGAGGGTGCGGCCGCCTTCGTCAAGAGCGATCACCAAAGCGCCGCCGGGGACACCGGACAGCAGCCTGCACCCCTCCTCTTCTCGTCGATGCCGCTCGCCCACGGCCGACGACTCGGCGTGCTCGACGATGGCGATCGAGGTAATTCCAAGGGTCCGACCGGACGCCCCGGCACGCCTGACATAGTGTGATGCGAGTTCCCGTTCCGGACCGGACTTGAGGCGCCCGATCGCCGAAACCTGAATTCGCATTGCCCGTTACAGCGCCGCCAACTCGCGCGGAGCGTCTGGCGACCAGAGCTTCTCGAGATTGTAGAAGCTCCGGACTTCCGGCCGGAAGATATGGACGATGACATCGCCCGCATCGACCAGAACCCAGTCACAATGCGGCAATCCTTCGATCTTCAGGTCGGTTGCGCCACCGGCCTTCAATTTTTCGACCAGCTGCTCGGCTATCGCCGCCACATGCCGGTTCGACCGGCCGCTGGCGATCACCATCTGATCGGCAAGCGCCGCCTTGCCGTCGAGATCGAGAGCAACGACCTCCTCGGCTTTGGCGTCATCGAGACTTTCAAGAATTGAGGCGAGAAGATGCGGCGGTGGCATACCGATTGGCAAGGCCTTGGCCGCGGCGGCGATCTGGCGCGCGCCGCTACGCTTCATCTGTGCTGGCAGGGTGTCCATCCTCGGAGAAAAGAGCCCGCGTGGCGACAGGCTTGCCGTCCACGTTCATGAGCTCGCGTCCTATCACTGATCCTCTGCGCAATTGCGACTCGAGTTGCGAAGTGACAGTTGTAAGCTAGGCACTTCTGCACCCGTAATCAAGCACATGGATGCAACACTCGGGTAACGATTTCATCCGGAACTTGACGATTCGCCTGCCGATGCCTGCCCGTTGTGGTGGCGGATCGCGCTCGAGCTCTCGCGGCGCAGTCGCATTCTGAGAAATGCCCATACCGGCGGGGAACGATCGGGCAGCCGGCGGCACTCGCTTTCCGGAATCCGATAACGCCCAAGCATCCGCGCCGCCGGCGAAGCCAATGCTTTTTGGCAGAATTCGGGGCGCGCGAACACCGCCAGGGGCAACGTCGCCGGGATGACCCGCCAGTCGTTCCATCGATCGAGGCCGGCGAAGCTGTCCGCGCCCATGATCCAGACGAAACGGCCCCGCCGGAACACCGGCGCGAGCTTCCGAAAGGTCTGCGCTGTCGTCCGGCTGTCAAGCTTGGTCTCGATGTCGAGTACCAACATTCGGGGATGGCGGGCAATCGCTTCGGCGGCCTGGAACCGCTCGGCAAAATCGCCGGTGTCTCGCGGATCCTTGAGCGGGTTCTGCGGCGACACCATCCACCAGACCTGGTCGAGAGCAAGCCGTCGTAACGCTTCGCGCGCCAAGGCCGCGTGTCCTTCATGCGCCGGGTTGAACGAGCCCCCGAACAGTCCGATCCGCCGACCCTGGGGGTCAGGCAACATCAGATTCGGGACAGGCATGGCGGCGGCACCGATCTTCGGCTCATTTTAGATCAGCTCTAGGGCCTCAACTGCCCCGCTCCGCGGATCTGGTACTTGAACGTCGTCAGCTGCTCCAGCCCGACCGGTCCGCGGGCGTGCAGCTTGCCCGTCGCAATGCCGATTTCCGCCCCGAACCCGAACTCGCCGCCATCGGCAAACTGTGTCGAGGCATTGTGCAGCACGATGGCACTGTCGACCTCCCGCAGGAACCGCTCGGCCTTGGCGGCGTCCCTGGCAATGATCGCATCGGTGTGTTGCGAACCATGGGCCCGAATATGCTCGATCGCCTCTTCGACGCCGTCCACCACCTTGAGCGCGATGATCGCATCGAGGAATTCCCTGCCGAAGTCGCTCTCCTGAGCCGGCGTGACACGCCGGTCGACAGCCTGCACGGCGGCATCCGCCCGCACCTCGCAGCCGGCATCGATGAGCGCTCCGGCCACTGCCGCCACGAGAGGGGCGCCTCCGTTCCGGTCGATCAACACTGTTTCGGCCGCACCGCAGACTCCGGTCCGCCGCATCTTGGCATTGACCGTCACGGCACACGCCATGGCCAAGTCGGCGCTGGCATCGACATAGACGTGGCAAATACCCTCGAGATGCGCGAGCACCGGCACCCGTGCTTCCGCCTGGACCCGGCTCACGAGACTCCGCCCGCCGCGCGGAACAATGACATCGATGGCGCCGTCGAGACCGCCGAGCATCAGCCCAACCGCCATGCGGTCGGCGGTCGGCACCAGCTGAACGGCATCAACCGAAAGGCCGGCACGGTCCAGGCCTTCGCCGAGACAGGCGGCAATGGCGCGCGCACTCTGAAGGCTGTCCGACCCGCTGCGCAGCACAGCGGCATTGCCGGCTTTCACGCTGAGCCCCGCCGCATCCGCTGTGACATTGGGCCGGCTCTCGAAAATGATGCCGATCACCCCGATTGGAACACTGATCCGCGAAATCTCGAGCCCGTTCGGTCTGACCCATTGCGCACTGACGCGCCCCAACGGATCGGGCAAAGCGGCTATGGCCTCGAGCGACTGCGCCATCGCCTCGATGCCGGCCGGGTTGAGCCTCAGGCGATCGAGGAACGCCGCCGAGCGCCCATGGCTTTCGGCCATCGCCAGGTCGCGGGCGTTCGCCGCCGCAATCGCCGAGTGCTGCCGGCGGAGGGATTCCGCCATGGACTTCAGTGC
>JBKOZY010000182.1:0-3842 GCA_046726135.1 Pseudomonadota bacterium
GGACTGGCTCAATGCCTATCATCAACGGGTGCATCGCGAGATCGGCCCGTTCCTCAACGAGGCCGAGCGGCGCTGGCTGGATAACGCCTGTCGGGCAATTAGCGAATAACTTTAGCGAACAGCAAATCCAGGCAGTAGGCATTAGGCAATAGGCAGTGATCGGTGCTCTTCACAATCGCCTACTGCCTACTGCCTACTGCCTACCCCATCAGCTGGCGCAGCGCGACGACGCTCAGAACGCCGATGATCACCGCGACGATGAGCGGGAAGCGCAGCGCGGCCACGGCAGTGATGGCGGTGGCGGCGGTCTCGGCCGGGCCGGTGGCAAAGGCGACGGGCGCGATCACCGCCATCAGAATGGCCGGCGGCATGGCATCGAGCGCTGCCTTGGTGCGACCGCGGACATTGAAGAAGCGCACGAGATAGAGGCCGGCGACCCGGGTGACATAGGTCGCAATCGCCATGCCGGCGATCGTCAGCTCGGTGGCGTAGGAGCCGTGCGTCATGACCCGGCCTCGGCCTCGCGGGCGCTCCCTTCCTCCTCGGCCAGAAGATAGGCGACGGCAACGCCGGCGAGCCCGCCAATGGCGATGTACCAGGCGCCGGGAATGGCGAGCTTGGCAAGTGCCGCGGCGGCGCCGCTCACAGCCAGCACCGCGCCGGTCCGCCAGCTGCGGATGAAGCCGATCAGGATGCACACGAAGGTGGCGGTGAAGGCGAAATCGAAGCCGAAGGCCCTGGGGTCGCCGAGGCTGCGGCCAAGGACGGAGCCGACGGTGGTTCCGAGGACCCATTGGCCCCACAAGGCCGCGCTCATGCCCCACCAATAGGCGGGCGGCACCGGTCCGCCGAGGGCACGCCGCTCGGCAAAGGCCCACATCTCGTCGACCAGAAAGAACATCGCCAAGGGCCGCTGCCATGCCGGGAACCTCCCCATGTGCCTGGCGAAGGACACACCCATCATGATGTGGCGGATCTGGACGAGAAACACGGTGAGGGTCAGCAGCACGACGGGCGCCGAATTGGTCCACAGATCGACGGCGACGAACTGGGCGGCGCCGCCAAAGACGGTGGCGCTCATCACCATCGCTTCCACCGGCGTGATGCCCTTGGCGGCGGCGAGCGTGCCGAACAGGAGTCCGATCGGCAATGCCGCGGTGACCACGGGCAGGATGTCCACCACGCCGCGGCGGAACTCCAGCCAGTCGAATGCCATTCCCCGTCAGCCTCCCTCGACGCGGCGGAACCACTCCGCCTCGTCGATCACCTCGATACCGTGCCGCTCGGCATCCTTCAACTTCGACCCGCCGCCAGGTCCCGCCACCAAAAGATCGGTCTTCTTCGACACCGAGCCCGAGACCTTGGCGCCGAGCCGCTCGGCCATGGCCTTGGCTTCCTCGCGGGTCATCCGTTCGAGCGCGCCGGTGAACACCACCGTCTTGCCGGCCACCGCGGAGGTCGTGTCGACCGCCGCCAGCGCCGCGACCGTGACATGGCGGAGCAGCCCCTCGACGACCGCGATATTGTGCTCCTCGGCGAAGAAGTCGGTGATGGCCTCGGCGACGGTCTCGCCGATGCCGCCGATATTGTCGAGGTCATGAAAGGCCTCGCTGTCGCGGTCGCGGGCCGCCTCCTTCATGGCGGCCAGGAAATCCTCGATGCGGCCATAGGACCGGGCGAGCAGCCGCGCCGTGGTTTCGCCGACATGGCGGATGCCGAGGGCATAGATGAAGCGGTCGAAGGGGATGGTGCGGCGGGCATCGATGGCGGCGAAGAGGTTGCGGGCACTGGTCTCACCCCAGCCTTCGCGCTCCTCGAGCGGTGGTTTCAGGGCACGGTCGCGCTCGGCGAGCGTGAAGATGTCGGGCGGCGAGGCGAGCAGGCCCTCGTCAAAAAATTCCTGGATGACCTTCTCGCCGATGCCCTCGATGTCGAAGGCGCTGCGCGATACGAAGTGCCGCAGACGCTCGACGCGCTGGGCCGGGCAGATGAGTCCGCCGGTGCACCGCCTGACAGCATCGAGCTTGCCGGTCTTCTCATTGAGCTCGCGCACCGCATGGCTGCCGCAGACCGGACAGACTTCGGGGAAGACGAAGGGCTTGGCGCCTTTGGGCCTGAGCTCCGGAATGATGCCCAAGACCTGCGGGATGACGTCACCGGCGCGCTGGATCATCACCGTGTCGCCGATGCAGATGTCCTTGCGGGCGATCTCGTCCTCATTGTGCAGGGTGGCATTCGCCACCACCACGCCACCGACGGTGACAGGCTTAAGCCGCGCCACCGGAGTCAGCGCGCCGGTGCGCCCGACCTGGAGCTCGATCCCCTCCAGCACGGTGCTCGCCTGCTCGGCGGGGAATTTATGGGCGATGGCCCAGCGCGGGCTGCGCGACACGAAACCGAGCCGCGCCTGGTAGTCGAGGCGGTTGACCTTGTAGACGACGCCATCAATGTCATAGCCGAGTCGCGAGCGCTCGAGCTCGATCGCCCGGTAGTGATCGATCAGCGCCTGGGTGCTGTCGCATAGCAGGGTCTGGGCATTGACTGGAAATCCCCAGCGCCGCAACGCCTGCAGCAGATCCCACTGGGTGTCGCCGGGAAGCGCGCTGGTCTCGCCCCAGCCATAGGCGAAGAAGTGCAGCGGGCGCGCCGCGGTGATGGCGGGATCGAGCTGGCGCAGCGATCCGGCGGCGGCATTGCGCGGGTTGGCGAAGACCTTGTCACGGCTGCGCGCCTGCTCGGCGTTTAGCGCCGCGAAATCCTTGTGGGTCATGTAGATCTCGCCGCGCACCTCGAACACCTCGGGCATGTCGGCCGATTTCACGCGGCGCGGAATGTCGCGAATGGTCTCGACATTGCGGGTGACGTTCTCGCCCTCATAGCCATCGCCGCGGGTCGCCGCCTCGACCAGGCGGCCTCCCTGGTAGCGCAGCGAGATCGACAGTCCGTCGATCTTCGGCTCGGCGGTGAATTGCAGCGGTGCCGCCTCGGCGAGCTTGAGAAAGCGCCGGATGCGGGCGACGAAGTCCTCGATGTCCTCGGAGGCGAAGGCATTGCCGAGCGACAGCATCGGCACGCGATGCCTGACCTTGCCGAATTTCTCCGCCGGACCGACCCCCACCCGGCGGTTCGGCGAGTCGGGCCGCACGAGTTCGGGGAAGCCCTCCTCGATCGCGGTGTTGCGCCGACGCAGGGCGTCATAGTCGGCGTCGCTGATCGCGGGATCGTCATGCCTGAAATAGCGCTCGTCATGATAGGCGATGTCACGGGCGAGGCGCTCGAGCTCGGCTTTCGCCTCGGCATCGGTCAGCGCCGCAATGTCGGCATCCGGCGGTCCGCCGGCGGCGGTTTGCTTTTTGCGCGCCATGGCCCGCTCACTCCGCCGCCAACAGGCGCGCGGCCTGGGCGCGCGCCTCGTCGGTGATCTCCGCCCCCGACAACATGCGGGCAATCTCCTCGCGCCGGTGAGGCCCCTGCAGATGGTCGAGGCGGGTGACGACGCGCAACGGCTGGTCGTCCTCGCTCGTCTCGCCGGCCGCGGCAATCTTGGTGATCAGGAAATGGCTCGCGGCGCGCGAGGCGACCTGCGGCGAATGGGTGACGGCGAGGACCTGCAGACCGCTCGCGAGGCGGGCCAGGCGCTGACCAATGGCATCGGCAACGGCACCGCCGACACCGGTGTCGATCTCGTCGAAAATCAGGGTCGGCGCCGAGGCCTTGGCCGACAATGCCACTTTGAGTGCCAGCATGAAGCGCGACAACTCACCTCCCGAGGCCACCTTCGTCAAGGGGCTGAGCGGTGTGCCGGGGTTCACGGCGACCAGGAACTCGACGCGGTCGGTGCC
>JBKOZY010000183.1:0-2695 GCA_046726135.1 Pseudomonadota bacterium
TTCCCGCACCGGTGGCCGGACGCTCGCTTTGGGCAGACGCCTGGGGCCGGCTCAAGGGCAACAAGGCCGCCGTTGTCAGCGCCATCTACCTCATCATCGTCGCGCTTGCCTGCATCTTCGGGCCATTTCTCACGCCGCATCAATTCACCCCGATCTATCAGAACTATGTGCGCGTGCCGCCGAGCCTTTCGCCCTACCCCCAGCCCGAAATGATCGGCCCGGCGGTCGAGGATGCGATCAGGCGGGCGCGCGTCCAGCTTGCCGAATGGCACGAAGAGAACGGGCACATTTTCGTGACCGTCACTTCCGCCAAGCCGGTCGACGAGCGCGTCACCCGCTATCTAGACCGTTCCGATCTCTTCGCGGACGGCAAAGTCATCGAAAAGTCCGCCGATGGCATGAAGCTTACGATGAGCGCCAGAATCGAGCAGAAATACTTCCTGCTGGGTACCGACATTTCGGGCCGCGACTTGCTGACGCGGACATTGATGGCGGGACGGGTTTCGCTGGCGATCGGCCTTCTCGCGGGACTCGTCGCCGTCATCATCGGCGTCACCTATGGCGCGACCGCCGGCTTCACCGGCGGCAAGACCGATGAAATCATGATGCGTATCGTCGATATCCTCTACTCGCTGCCCTTCATCTTCTTCGTCATCATGCTGGTCGTGTTCTTCGGGCGCAATTTTGTACTCATGTTCCTCGCCGTCGGCGCCGTCCTCTGGCTCGACATGTCGCGCATCGTGCGCGGGCAGGCGCTGTCGATCAAACGGCAGGAATATGTCCAGGCGGCCGAGGCCCTCGGCGTCACCCAGGGCGGGATTCTCTTGCGGCACATCGTGCCTAATCTTCTTGGCCCGGTCGTCATCTATATGACGCTGCTTGTTCCCCAGGTCATCATCCTCGAGAGCTTTCTCTCCTACCTCGGATTGGGCGTCCAGGAGCCGATGTCGAGCTGGGGCGTGCAGATCTCGCAAGGGGCCAAGAACATGCCTTACGCGAACTGGCTCATCTATGTGCCGTCTTTCTTTCTCACTACCACCCTCTTCGCGCTCAATTTCATCGGCGACGGCCTGAGAGACGCCCTCGACCCCAAGGACCGCTGATCCGATGGGCGAACCTACCCTGGCGCTCAAGAATCTGGTCGTCAGATTTCAGACTCTCGATGGACTCGTCGAAGCGGTGAAGGGGGTAAACCTTCACGTCGATGCCGGGGAAACGGTGGCGGTGGTGGGTGAATCGGGCTCGGGCAAGAGCCAGATGATGATGGCGGCGATGGGCCTTCTTGCCTCGAATGGCGTGGCCGAGGGCAACGTCAACTATCGCGGCCGCAACATCCTCAACGTGCCGAAGGCCGAACTCAACAAGGTGCGGGGCCGCAAGATCACCATGATCTTTCAGGAGCCGATGACCTCGCTCGATCCGCTCTATACGATCGGCAGCCAACTCACCGAACCGATCATGCATCATCAGAAGATCGGCCGCGAAGCCGCCCACAAACGCGCGGTTGACATGCTGAAGCTCGTCAAGATCCCTCACCCCGAGCGGCGGATGAAATCCTACCCGCACGAGCTCTCGGGCGGCCAGCGTCAGCGCGTGATGATCGCCATGGCGATCGCCAACGATCCCGATCTCCTGATCGCCGATGAGCCGACGACCGCGCTTGACGTCACCATCCAGGCTGAGATCCTGTCGCTGATGGCGGACCTGCGCAAGCGGCTCGGAATGGGCCTCGTCTTCATAACCCATGACCTCAATATCGTGAAGCGGATCGCCGACCGCGTCTATGTGATGAAATCGGGCGAAGTCGTGGAGGAAGGAAACGCCAAGCGGATTTTCGAGGCGCCGAAACATCCCTATACGAAGGCGCTGCTCGCTGCAGAACCGACCGGTCACAAGAACCCTCCTCCCAAGGGAGCCCCAACCATTCTCGCCGGCACCGATATCCGCGTCACGTTCAAACTGGGCGGCGGATTCTTGGGCGGCGAGCCTATCCTGCTCAAGGCGGTCGACCGCGTGTCGGTCACGCTCAAGCGCGGTCAGACAATCGGCATCGTCGGCGAATCAGGCTCGGGCAAATCGACCTTGGCGCGCGCCCTCCTGCGCCTCGTGCCGAGCGAGGGGGCGATCAATTTTGAGGGCCGCGACATCGCCAGACTCGGCGTGAACGAGATGCGGCCCTTGAGACGCGAATTGCAGATCGTGCTTCAGGACCCCTTCGGCTCCCTGTCGCCGCGGCTCACCGCCGGGCAGATCGTGACCGAAGGCCTATTAGTGCATGAGCCCTCGATCTCGCGGCGCCAGCGCGATCTCCGCGCCGCCCAGGCGCTGGAGGAAGTCCAGCTCGACCCCAAATTGCGCAACCGTTATCCGCATGAATTTTCCGGCGGCCAGCGCCAGCGCATCGCTATCGCCCGCGCCATCATCCTGAAGCCGCGCCTCGTGGTGCTCGACGAGCCGACATCGGCGCTCGATCGGCAGGTGCAAAAGCAGATCGTTGACCTCCTGCGCGATCTCCAGAAGGCGCACGATCTCTCCTACCTCTTCATCAGCCATGATCTCGCGGTGGTGCGCGCGATGGCCGACTACATCATGGTGATGAAAGACGGCAACCTCGTCGAATCGGGAAGCCCTGGCGACATCTTCGATCACCCGCATGAGGACTATACCAAGCGCCTGAGGGCCGCCGCGCTCGTGG
>JBKOZY010000184.1:0-5646 GCA_046726135.1 Pseudomonadota bacterium
GATGAGCGTCGAGGAAGCCCGAGCGCTCGAAGGACCGGGCCAGGAAGAAGGCGGCAAAGGCGCCGGTCATGGTGATGTCGCCGTGCGCGAAGTTGATCAGCCGCAAAATGCCGTAGACCATGGTGTAGCCGAGCGCGATCAGCGCATAGACGCCGCCGATGGTCAGCCCGAACAGGAAGAAGTCGAGCCACTGGTCGGTGGAGTAGGTGCCCTTGATGAGGGTGCCGATGGTGCCGCCGACCACCACCACGAGGAGGGCGATCCGCAATCCCCACAGAATGATGTCGACGAACGTGATCTTATGAAGGCCGCTGAAGGTCTCGGATGTCGTTGGGGTGTGTTCGGCGCTCGCCGTCATGTCGGGCTTCCAAAAGTCACGGCCCTAAAGCCGGAAACCCTCTCCCCGCGGACGGGGAGAGGGATGGTGTCAAGCGCTTCGATCACTTCGCCGGCGGATAGATCTTCTTCGGGTTCTTGCCCGCATCGAAGGTCGAGGGATCGCCATCGGTGAACTGGTAAACGGCGAAGTTGAAGGCACCGCACTGGCCGTGCTCATTGCAGTTGATCGGGCCGGAAATGCCGTCATATCCCTTGGTCGCGAACAGCTCGTCCCGCAGCGCCTTGCGGCCGATATAGAGGTTGCCCTGGTCGTCGGTCTTGCCCACCTTCTCGATCGCCTTGGCGAGGATCGCCGCGGCGTCATAGGCCTGGGCATGGAAGGCGTTGATCGGGCCTTCGCCGTACTTCGCCTTATATTTCTCGACGAACTCCGGATACTTCTTGCCCATCGCCTCCACCGAGATGTCGACATTGGTGATGATGAAGTCCTTGGCCGAATCGCCTGCAGCCTCGAGAAGTCCGGGTGCCATCACCGCGCTGCCGCCGATGATGTGAGTGCCCTTGAGGCCGGGGATCTCCGGCGCCTGGCGGATGATCTGCGCCGTCGAGGCGACGAAGATCGGCAGGTAGAACACGCAAGGCTTCTTGGTGGCGATGCCGGTCAGCATCGGCCGCATGTCGACATCGGTCGGGGTCACCGCCTCCTCGGCGACCACTTCGCCGCCGAGCTCCTTGAAGTGATTGGCGGCCGCCTTGGCGAGCTGCGAGGCATAGGGGCTGCCGTCATGAACGGTGGCGAGCGTCTTGCACTTCAGCTCCTTGAAGAAGTATTCGGCGTCGTTGTAGCCCTGGTCGGCGTCCGAATAGATCGTCCGCATGTAGCCGAAATATTCCGGCTTGCGGTCCGGCGCGGTGAGTGACGGCGCCGTGGTGGCGGTGCCGATATCGACGATGCCCGCCTTCCACAGGATCGGCGCGGCAGCCGTCGCTGCGCTCGAGCAGGCCGGGCCCAGCACCGCGACGATGTTGGGCACTGTCGACAGCTTGGTCGCCGCCGTCTGGCCGCCCTCGGCATTGCATGAATCATCCTCGACGACCATTTGGATCTGATGGCCGGCGATCGTGTTGTTGATCTCGTCAAAAGCGATTTCGGCGCCACGCTTGGAGTCGAGGCCGAGCGCCGTATCGGGGCCCGAGATCACCCAGTAGCCGCCGATGGTGATCGGCGCGTCCTTCGGGATCTCCACCACACCGAGCTCGTCGGTGACGGGGCCTTTCGTTTCCGCCGCCTGACCGGCCACGGTCCAGCCGACCGACAGCGCGGCTACGGCCAAGGCCGAAATGCCCAGGGACAGCAATCTTTTCATCTGGAACTCCTTCCACGGTAGCACCGAGCCACAGCGCCCGCTGTTGCAGCGGGTCGTCGCCCTGCAGTGGCTCGATCATTTCCTCCCTGACGGGCTTGGCACAGGCGAGCCCGACCCGTCATAACGGTTCATGCTGCCCTTGGCCGGGCCCGAGTGTCAAACGGAAACACCCTTAAATTTACGCCAGGAATTCACCTGGCGAGCGTCAGCCCGTCGAGGGGGATGGCGGGCGTGCGGCCGGCGATCAGATCGGCGGTGATCCGCGCGCCGCCATGGCTCATGGTCCAGCCCATATGGCCCTGACCGGTGTTGAGCCATAAATTGCGCTGTCGCCCCTGGCCGAGAATCGGCGTTCCCTGCGGCGTCATGGGCCGCAGCCCAGCCCAATATTCCGCCCGCGAGTAGTCGGCGCCGTCCGGGAACAGCCCCTTGATCACCTTGAGCATATGCCGGAAGTCGTCCGGCCGATGACCCGTGTCATAGCCCGAGAACTCCGCCGTGGCCGTGACCCTGAGCCGGTCGCCCATCGGGCAATAGGCCGTCAGGTTCTCCTCGTCCACCCCGCCGATTCGCGGCGGATTGTTGCGCCCCGCCACCGGTACGGTGATCGAATAGCCCTTGACCGGATAGATCGGCAGGTCGACCCCGAGCTCGCGCCCGAGGCTCGGGCTGTAGACGCCGAGGCTCAGCACATAGACATCGGCGCTGAACCGCCCCTTGTCGGTGATCACCGCCTTGACGGCGTCGCCTTCCATCTCGAAACCGGTGACGGTGGTGCCGAACTTGAAGGTGACGCCGCGCTCGGCCAGCCATTTGCCGAGATTGCGGGCGAACAGCCGGCAGTCGCCGCTTTCGTCGTTGGCGGCATAGAGCGAGCCCGCAATCTCGTGCTTTACGCTCTCGAGCGCTGGGTCGAGCTTGACCGTCTGCTCGCAGTCGAGCGTGCGGATGTCGCAGCCATTGTCCTTGAGGATCTGCGATTTCACCGCCGCCGCTTCAAAGGACTCGGGCGAGCGATAGAAATAGATGAGGCCGCCCTGCCGCCCGGCATAATCGATCGGCGCCCGTTTCAGGGTCTCATGCATGACCGATTGCGAATAATTGCACAGCCTGACCTTGCGTCGGGTGTTGAGCGCCGCCTTCTCGGCCGTGCATTCCCGCCAGAACTGCCACATCCACGACAGGAAGCCGCGATCGAGATTGGGCTTGAGCCTGAGCGCCTGGTCGTTGCGCCACAGCGACTTGAGAAGAATGCGCGGCGCTGCCGGCGACGACCAGGCATAGGAATGCGCCGGCGCGATCAGCCCGGCATTGGCATAGCTGGTGAACGACGCCGGTTCTGCTTCGCGGTCGATGACCGTGACCTCATGGCCATCGCGATTGAGCTCATACGCGGTGGTGATGCCGACGATGCCGGCACCAAGGACGATGACCTTCATGCAGCACCTTCGGCGCTAGAGCGCGGCGACGACCATGATCTCGACGGTGTATTCCGGCGCCGCCAGCTTGGCCTCGACGGTGGCCCGCGCCGGCGTGTTCCCGGGCGACACCCACTTGTCCCAGACCTCGTTCATCTCCGAGAATGTCTTGATGTCGGCGAGCCAGATATTGGTCGAGACCAGCTTGGTTTTGTCGGAGCCTGCCTGCTTGAGGTAGTTGTCGATGCTTGCCAGGATCTCGGTGGTCTGTTCCCGAACGGACTTTCCCTTATTGTTCTGCGCCACCATACCCGCGAGATAGACCATGTTGTTACAGATTACGGCCTGACTCATTCGTGGTCCGACGTCCATTCTCTTGATCGCCATACGCTCTTCTTCTCTTGCTCAGCCCGGCGGGCGCGATCATAGACTTAAGCCTCGGGTTTGACCATGCCGCTTCCGCGCGCCGAGAGGGCGATCAATATTGCCGATTTGAAGGAGCTCGCCCGCCGCCGGCTACCGCGCATCCTGTTCGACTGGGTCGAAGGCGGCGCCGAGGACGAGCGCGGGCTTTCCCGCAACGAGGCCCAGTTTGCGCGCTATCGCCTGTTGCCGCGCTATCTCGAGAATGTCGAACGGATCGATCTTGCGACCACACTCTTCGGCCGCAGCTTCGATGACCCATTCGGCATCGCTCCCACCGGCTTTGCCGGGCTGCTGCGCCCCGATGCCGATCTGATGCTGGCGCGGGCCGCCGCTGCGGCAAACATCCCCTTCGTCCTTTCCGGCGCCAGCACCAGCTCGATCGCCAAGACGGCCGCCGCCGGCAATGGCAATGTTTGGTACCAGCTCTACCCGCCGCGTGACGCGGCCACCTGCGATGACCTGATCGGCCGCGTCAGCGCCGCCGGCGTCGACACCCTCGTCTACACCGTCGATGTTCCGGGCGAGGCCAAGCGCGAGCGCGACATGCGCAATGGTTTCGATCTGCCGCTCGCCATCACCCCGCGCCTTGTTGCCGATGTGCTCAGCCATCCGCGCTGGCTTGCCGGCTATCTCTCGAATGGCGGCTTGCCGGTCATGGAGAACTGGGCGCCCTACGCTCCCGCCAATGCCGACGCCGTGGCGGTGGCCCAGACCATGAAGGCGCATTACTTCGCGACCCAGACCTGGGAGGATCTCCAGCGCATCCGCGATCATTGGCGAGGCAAGCTCGTCATCAAAGGCATCATGCATCCAAGCGATGCCGAGCGTGCCGCGCGGTTCGGTGCTGATGGCGTGATCATCTCCAATCATGGCGGGCGGCAGCTCGACGCGGCCCCGACGGCGCTCGAGATCCTGCCGCGGATTCGCGCCGCCGTCCCGGCCGGACACGCCGTTATGCTCGACGGCGGTTTTCGGCGCGGCGCCGATATCGTCATCGCCAAATGTCTCGGCGCCGATTTCGTGTTTCTCGGCCGGGCGACGCTCTATGGCGCGATTGCCGGCGGCGAGCGCGGGGCGGCGCGCGCCATCGCCATCATGCGCGACGAGATGATGCGCATCATGGTGCAGATCGGGCGCCAGGCAGTGCCGTCGCTCGACGACAGCTGCCTCCTGACATTGCTTTAGGAAATCGCCTCAGAGCCCGACCAACGCGCTCGCCCGGAGCGCCCGGCGGTCGACCTCGCCCATGGCGGCCGCCCGCCGGATCCGCGTCGCCATCAGCCGCCTCAGCGATGCCTCCGCCACGAGATCGATGCCCTCGGGCGCGCTCGCGGCGAATTCGTCCCATGCCTCGTTGGAGACCGCCTGCAAGTCTCGCGTCAGCGTTGTCATTGGGGGAAAATGCGGCTGCATGTCTCGGCTCCCGATGCATGGAGAGGCAGCTGGGCTATACGCACGCCAACTGCGTCGGTTGCTGGCACTAGCACCAAACCACTCCCGACCCCGGCCGATCTAATCGTCCACAAAGGTGTCAAAAGAATGAAGCGATGATCTGTCGGAACACCTGGACCACTGGCGTCCTTGCTAGAGCAGTCATTCGATCAGAAGGAGCATGTCATGGGAAATTATGTCGATGGATTCCTCGTCCCGGTTCCCAAGGACAAGGTGGAGGCCTACCGCCGCTTGGCCACGGATGCCGGCAAAATCTGGAAGGAATACGGGGCATTGGAATTCGTCGAGTGCATCGCGGAGGACGTTAAGCCGGGCGAGGTCACGTCCTTCCCGCAGGCTGTGAAGCTTGAGCCCAATGAGACGGTTGTCTTCTCCTGGATCGTCTACAAATCGCGCGCCGACCGCGACCGGATCAACGAACTGGTCATGAAGGATCCGCGCATCGCCTGCCAGGACATGAAGTCGATGCCATTCGACGGCAAGCGGATGATCTTTGGCGGCTTCGAGACTCTGGTCGACCTGCACTAAACCCAATTTTGACCGGTGCTGGCAAACCCACCAGCATCGGTCAGCGGCGCCAATCCAACCCTTGATTGCATATTGACGGTACTT
The DNA here is from genome assembly GCA_046726135.1 of Pseudomonadota bacterium. Taxonomy (GTDB): domain Bacteria; phylum Pseudomonadota; class Alphaproteobacteria; order Rhizobiales; family Aestuariivirgaceae; genus DATAFF01. The sequence continues at coordinate 5,615 of JBKOZY010000184.1, forward strand.
GCTCTTGCAGTACCGCCTGGGCCGGGTTGAGC
>JBKOZY010000185.1:0-8396 GCA_046726135.1 Pseudomonadota bacterium
TCGCTACTGGGCTGCCGATCGTGCCGAGGAGCTGCAGCTGACCGGCTGGGTGCGCAACCGCCGCGACGGTGCCGTCGAGGCGGTGATTTCCGGACCCGAAGCCGACGTCGAGCGCATGATCGCTCTCTGTCGCCAGGGCCCGCGCGACGCCGCCGTGACCGCGGTCGAGATTGTCGGCGAGGGGAGCGGTGCGTTCGAGGCCTTCACCATCGAGCCGACCGCCTAGGCAGTGGGCAGTAGGGAAGGGCACCGATCACTGCCTATTGCCTATTGCCTTTATTTCTAATGAAACAGCCTCGCCGGGAGGGGTGTCCGGCGAGGCTGCAGAGCGAGGTCAGGACCGGGGCGGGGTCGGGGCAGGGGATGGTCCCGGTCGGCTGACCTGCGAAGATCGAATAAGGCGGTGGCGAAGGCTCCCTTTAATCCTTGCCACCTGAGTTGCCCTGACCCTATAGCCCGGCCTGTGAACCGGTTATGACCGCTCCGTTCATCTGGCGTTCATCTTTGGGGCAAGGCAGGTAGTAGGCAATGGGCGGTAGGCAGCAGGGAAGGGCGATCGTCCACTGCCTATTGCCTAATGCCGACTGCCCCTACTTGACCCCGTCCCCGGAAAGCCGGAAACAAGGCCATCTCGAGGCCGCCAGGAAAGGGCCCGCGCCATGGAAAAATTCACCGTTCTGACCGGGGTCGCCGCATCCCTGCCGCTGGTCAATGTCGACACCGACATGATCATCCCCAAGCAGTTCCTGAAGACCATCAAGCGGACCGGCCTCGGCTCGGCGCTCTTTCACGAAATGCGCTATCACCGCAATGGCGAGGAAATTCCCGACTTCGTCCTCAACCGCCCGGCCTGGCGCCAGGCGAAGATCCTGATTGCCGGCGACAATTTCGGCTGCGGCTCGTCGCGCGAGCATGCTCCCTGGGCGCTGCTCGACTTCGGCATCCGCTGCATCGTTTCGACGTCCTTCGCCGATATTTTCTACAATAACTGCTTCAAGAACGGCGTTCTGCCGGTCACCGTCAGCGCCGACGACCTGAAGAAGCTGCAGGACGATGCCGAGCGGGGCGCCAACGCCACCATCACCATCGACCTGCCGAATCAGGAGATTCGGGGTCCCGACGGCGGCACGATCCGCTTCGATATCGATCCCTTCCGCAAGCACTGCCTGCTCAACGGGCTCGACGATATCGGGCTCACCCTCGAAAAGGTCGGCCACATCGACCGTTTCGAGTCGGACAAGGCCGCCACCCGTCCCTGGCTCTGATGGGCTGAGCGAGCCGATGTCCAAGCTTCGCTTCACCCGCGCCCTGGTCAAGATCTCGGGCGAAGTCCTGGTCGGATCGCAAGGCTTCGGCATCGATCTGACAATGGCCTCGCGAATCGCCGCCGAGGTCAAGGACGCGATCGATCTCGGCGCCCAGATCGCGCTGGTCATCGGCGGCGGCAACATCTTCCGCGGCGTGTCGGGAGCGGCGGCCGGGCTCGACCGGGCCCGCGCCGACTATATGGGCATGCTCGCCACGGTGATGAACGCCCTCGCCATGCAGGGGGCGCTCGACCGCCAGGGCCTCGACGCCCGGGTCATGTCGGCCATTCCCATGCCGACCGTCTGCGAGCCTTTCCAGCATGACGCCGCCCTCGACCATCTGCGCCACCACCGGGTCGTGTTGTTCGCCGCCGGCACCGGCAACCCCTACTTCACCACCGATACCGCCGCGGCCCTGCGGGCGGTCGAGATGAAGTGCGACGTCATGCTCAAGGGCACCAGCGTCGACGGAATCTATGCCGCCGACCCCAAGACCACCCCGGATGCCGAGCGATTCGAGAACCTTACCTATCAGGACGTGCTGTCGCGCAATCTTAAGGTGATGGATACCGCGGCGATCGCCCTTGCGCGCGACAATCGTATTCCGGTAATCGTGTTTTCCATCCGCACGGAAGGCGCTTTGCCGGAAGTCCTCAAGGGCCAAGGGCGCTTCACGATCGTCAAGGATTGATGCTGCGCCGCGGTCCTGGCGACGCGCGGCTCAGGGAGTTCACGTCATGGCACAACCCACCTCCATCGATCTCAAGGAGCTGAAGCGCCGGATGCATGGCGCTGTCGACGTCCTCAAGCACGAATTCGCCGGCCTGCGCACCGGCCGGGCCGCGGTCAGCCTGCTCGAGCCGATCACCATCGAGGCCTACGGCTCGACGATGCCGCTGAACCAGGTCGGCACCATCTCGGTGCCCGAGCCGCGGATGCTTTTGGTCCAGGTCTGGGACCGTGCCCTCGCCGGCGCGGTCGACAAGGCCATCCGCAATTCCGGCCTCGGCCTCAACCCGATCACCGAGGGCCAGTCGATCCGGGTGCCGATCCCCGAGCTCTCCACCGAGCGCCGCCGCGAGCTGACCAAGGTCGCCCATCAATATGCCGAGAAGGCGCGGGTGGCGGTGCGCAATGTGCGCCGCGACGGCATGGACCTGCTGAAACGGCTCGAGCGCGATGGCCATATCAGCGAGGACGAGCATCATCAGAAGAATGATGAGGTCCAGAAGATGACCGACGCCATCATCAAGGAGATCGACGAGGCGTTGCATCACAAGGATGGCGAGATCATGCAGGTGTGATCTCGAGGGAACGCCTAGCGGGACGGGAGGCTATGAAAATCGATTCGATGCCAGGGGGTGGCCCGCGCCATGTGGCGATCATCATGGATGGCAATGGTCGTTGGGCGCATCAGCGGTCGCTGCCACGCTCCGCCGGTCATCGCCAGGGGGTCGAGGCGGTGCGCCGCGCCGTCCGCGCCGCCATCGAGCTCGATATCGCCTACCTGACGCTCTACAGCTTCAGCGCCGAGAACTGGTCGCGCCCGGCCGAGGAGGTGAGCTACCTGCTGACGCTGCTGCGCCGCTTCATCCGCCAGGACGTGGCGGAGCTTCATGCCGCCAATGTCCGCATTCTGGTGATCGGCGAGCGCGACGGTCTTGCCGCCGACATCGTGCAGATGATCGAGGAATGCGAGCGGCTGACCGCCGCCAACACCGGCCTCTCGCTCATCGTCGCCTTCAACTATGGCAGCCGCCAGGAGATCGTGCGTGCCGCCCGCAAGGTCGCCGCCGCGGTCGCCGCCGGCCGGCTCGCGCCCGAGGCGATCACCACCCGGCATCTGTCGGAAGCGCTCTATCTGCCCGGCATTCCCGACCCCGACCTTCTGATCCGCACCAGCGGCGAGCAGCGCCTCTCCAACTTCCTGCTGTGGCAGCTCGCCTATACCGAGTTCGTGTTCGTCGAGGAGCACTGGCCCGAATTCAATCGCGAGATCTTTGCCCGCGCCATCGGCGCCTTCCAGCAGCGCGAGCGGCGCTTTGGCGGGATCACCGCCAAGGCGTTGTAGCCGATCCGATGGCCGCCCCATTGGCAGGCGACGATGTCATCCCCCGCTGGCGCGATCTTCGATTGCGCAGCCTCGCCGCCGCCGTGCTGGCGCCGGCCGTCCTGCTTGTCGCCTGGCTCGGCGGCATCTGGTTCGAGCTTGCCGCCATGGCGCTTGGCCTGGTGACGGCGCTCGAATGGTGTCGCATGGTGTTCCGCGACGACCGCGGCCAGAGCGTGGTCCATGTCGTGAGCGCCCTGATGTCGGCGCCCATCGCGCTGCGGCTCGGTCCTGACTGGGCGCTGGCGCTCATCTGCCTGTTCTGGGCGGTGAGCCTCGGGCGCGTCTGGACCTCGGGCGATCAGCTGAGCGCCTGGCGGATCCTCGGCATTCCCTATGTGTCGCTGCCGCCGCTCGCCTTCGTCACCCTGCGCGGCGACCCCGCCTTCGGGCTCACCGCCATTCTCCTGATCTTCGCCGTGGTCTGGGCTGCCGACAGTGCTGCCTATTTTGCCGGTCGGGCGATCGGTGGCCCGCGCCTTGCCCCCGCCGTGTCGCCGAACAAGACCTGGGCGGGTCTTGCCGGAGCGGTCCTCGCCGGCACCCTGGCCGGTTTTGTCGTCGCCGAGCTGGCCGGGCTGCCGCGGCTCGCCGTCATCGGGCTGCTGTGCGGCGCGTTGGCAGCGACCGCGCAGGCGGGCGACCTCTTCGAATCGGCCGCCAAGCGCGCCTGCGACACCAAGGACGCCGGCAGTCTCATTCCCGGGCATGGCGGGGTCCTCGACCGCGCCGACGGACTGATTGCGGCGGCCTGCGCCGCGGCGCTGCTCGGCGCCTGGCGCGGCGGCTTCGAGCAGGCAGCGGCGGGGCTGCTGATATGGTAGGCCACGCCATGAGCGCCCCTTCGCCACCCCGCCGTCTTACCCTTCTCGGCGCCACCGGCTCGATCGGCACCTCGACGCTCGAGGTGCTGGCGCACCATCCCGGCGCCTTCGAGGTCGAGGCGCTGGTCGCCAATCGCAATCTCGATGCGCTTGCCAGGGCGGCTGAGCGCTGCCGCGCCCGCTTGGCGGTCACCGCCGATCCGACGCTCTATGGTGAGCTCAAGAGCATGCTCGCCGGCACCGGGACCGAATGCGCCGCTGGCCCCGCCGCGGTGATCGAGGCGGCCGAGCGGCCGGCCGACATGGTCATGGCGGCGATCGTCGGCGCCGATGGGCTGGCGCCGACCCTGGCCGCCGCCCGCCGGGGCGCCACCATCGCCTTGGCCAACAAGGAGTGCCTGGTCTGCGGCGGTGAGGTCTTCACCCTGGCCGCCAAGGCGGCGGGCGCCGCCATACTGCCGGTCGACAGCGAGCACAGCGCCGTTTTCCAGTGCCTCGAGCCGGAGAATCTCGACCATCTCGAGCGCATCACCCTCACCGCCTCGGGCGGGCCCTTCCGCACCCGCTCGCGCGACGAGCTGGCCGGCGTGACCCCGGCCGACGCGCTCAAGCACCCCAACTGGTCCATGGGCCGCAAGGTCACCATTGATTCGGCGACCCTGATGAACAAGGGGCTCGAGCTGATCGAGGCGTTCCACCTGTTCCCGGTCGCCCTCGACCAGCTGGCGGTGGTGATCCATCCGCAATCCATCGTCCACAGCTTCGTGTCCTATCGCGACGGCTCGGTCATCGCCCAGCTCGGGGTGCCCGACATGCGTACCCCCATCGCCTATGCGCTGGCCTGGCCGCGTCGCATTGCCGCCCCGGTCGAGGCGCTCGACCTGGCCCGCATTGGCACATTGACCTTCGAGACCGTCGATGCCGAGCGCTTCCCCTCGGTCAATCTCGCCCGGCATGCACTTCGCAGTGGCGGAAGTGCTTCAACCATCCTAAATGCAGCAAACGAGGTGGCGGTGGCGGCTTTCCTGGCCGGCGAGCTCGCCTTTCTCGCCATCACCGAGCTCGTCGGGCGCACCCTTGCGCGCGCCGAGCGCGACGGGATGGTGGCGCCGCTGTCGACGCTGGACGATGTTTGGGCGGCCGATCGCTATGGCCGCCAGCGCGCCAGGGAGCTGGCGCAGCAATTGCTTGCGCAATGAATGCGTTGGCGAGACGGGATGACGAAATGAAGCCGGAGGTCAGATGAACGCCGCGACTATCCTTGCCGCACCTTTCGAAATGTTGGGCGGCTACGTCCTGCCGTTCCTGCTGGTCCTCACCGTCATCGTCTTCGTCCATGAATTCGGCCATTTCATCGTCGCCCGCTGGTGCAAGGTCGATGTCGAGGTGTTCTCCATCGGCTTCGGCCGCGAAATCTTCGGTTGGCAGGACCGCCATGGCACCCGCTGGAAGGTGTGCTGGCTGCCGCTGGGCGGCTATGTGAAATTTGCAGGGGATGCCAATGCCGCGAGCCTGCCCTCGCGCGAGCGGGAGAACCATGGCGTCGCCGCACCTGGCGATTTCCACGGCAAGCCGGTGGGGCAGCGGGCCGCCGTGGTGGTCGCGGGACCGGTCGCCAACTACTTGCTGGCAATCGCGATTTTCTTTCTGACCCTGACCTTCATCGGCATTCCCGTCAACGAGCCGAAGGTCAACGCCGTGCGGCCCGGCGGCGCCGCCGCGCAGGCCGGCATTCTCCCTGGCGACATCATCCGCAAGGTGAATGGCGAGCCCACGGCGAGCTTCGAGGACGTCCAGCGCATCGTCGCGCCGCGCGCCGGCCAGCCGTTGACGATCGAGGTCGAGCGTGCCGGCCGGCCCGTCGAGACAACGGTGACGCCGGTCGAGACCGAGATCAAATCGGGCAATGCCTCGGTCAAGATCGGCCTGATCGGCATCGAACGCTCCGCCGCCGGTCCCCGCAACTACATGCGCCAGAACGCCGGCGAGGCGTTGGAGACCGCTCTCGAGCGGACCTGGTTCATCACCTCCCAATCCATTCTCTATGTCGGGCGCATGCTGTCGGGCAGCGAGGGCACCGGCCAGCTCGCCGGGCCCCTGGGCATTGCCGAGATGACCGGCCGCGCCGCCTCGCTCGGAATTTTCGAATTCCTGCGGATTGCCGCCGTGCTCTCTGTGAGCATCGGTTTGATCAACCTGTTCCCCATCCCGATGCTCGATGGCGGTCACCTGCTTTATTACGCGATCGAGGCCGTAAGGGGCCGTCCGCTGGGCCAGGATGCCCAGGAATTCGGCTTCAAACTGGGGTTTGCGCTCGTCCTCACGCTCATGGTTTTCGCCACCTGGAACGATATTGTTCGCTTTGTGTCCTCCTGGGTGAGTTCATAACAACCTGAAATGCGGCAGGAATTGAAGGTTTGCATGTGCCCCAAAACAGCGTAAAAGATTAGCGGGGATTCGTGCCTGGGGCGGCACGGCAAGAAGGGTGAGATCGCTACATGCTGTATCGGTTGCTGACCGTGGGCTTTGTTGCGCTTGCCGTCATGGTGGCAGGACCGGTTGCGGGGGGTTTTTCGACGAAGGCGCTGGCGCAGGCGGTGGGGCAGATCTTCGTCGAGGGCAATCAACGCGTCGAGCCCGAGACCGTCCGCTCCTATATGCAGATCCAGCCGGGCGAGGTGGCGACCGAGGACAAGGTCGACGAATCGATCAAGTCGCTGTTCCAGACCGGCCTGTTCTCCGACGTTCAGATACTGCGCCGCGGCAACGACCTTGTCGTGAAGGTTGAGGAGAATCCGCTCATCAACCGCGTCAATTTCGAAGGCAATTCCGAGCTCGACGATGCCGCGCTGGGCAAGGAAGTGGAGCTCAAGGAGCGCACCATCTTCACCCGCTCGCGGGTCCAGGCCGATGTCCAGCGCGTCGTCGCGCTGTATCGCCGGTCGGGTTACTTCGCCGCCCGTGTCGAGCCCAAGATCATCCGCCTGCCGCAGAATCGCGTGAACCTGGTCTTCGAGATCCAGGAAGGCGTCTCGACCAAGATCGCCAGCATCAACTTCATCGGCAACCAGGCTTTCAGCGACTATTCGCTGCGCTCCGTCATCACCACCGGTGAGTCGGCCTGGTGGAAGTTCTTTTCCACCTCCGACAACTACGATCCCGACCGGTTGAACTACGACAAGGAGCTGCTGCGTCGCTATTATCTCAAGAACGGTTTCGCCGATTTCCGGGTGATCTCGGCCACCGCCGAGCTCGCGCCCGATGGCGAGAGCTTCTACATCACCTTCACCGTCGAGGAAGGGCCGGAATACACTGTGGGCGGTGTCGCGGTGAATGCCGGCGCCACCCAGCTCGACTCGACGGCACTGGGCTCGGCCGTCACCTTCGGCAAGGGCACGGTCTATGATGCGAGCAAGGTCGACAGGTCGGTCGAGGCGCTCACCATCGAGGCCGGCAAGGCGGGCTATGCCTTCGCCAAGATCTCGCCGGACATCAAGCGCGACGAGGTCAATCGCCGGCTCGACATCGTGTTCAACGTGCAGGAAGGTCCGCGGGTCTATATCGAGCGGATCGACATCGTCGGCAATGTCCGCACCCTCGACGAGGTGATTCGCCGCGAGCTGCAGCTCTATGAGGGCGATGCCTATAACCGCATCCTGGTCGATCGCGCCCGCCGGCGGCTCACCGCTCTCGATTTTTTCTCCAAGATCGACTTCAAGGAGCAGCCGGGCAGCGCGCCTGACAAGGTGGTGCTGGTGATCCAGGTCGAGGAGAAGTCGACCGGCACGGTGAACTTCTCCGCCGGCTACTCGACGCAGGAAGGTGTCATCGGCTCGGTCAGCGTGTCGGAGCGCAACTTCCTCGGCCGCGGCCAGTACGTCAATCTGGCGACCGCCCTGAGCTTCGAGCGCCAGAGCGTCAATTTCAGCTTCACCGAGCCCTATTTCCTCGGCCGCAACATCGCTGCCGGCGTCGACGCCTTCGCCACCCGCACCGACCAGGAGCAGGAATCGTCCTTCACCATGCAGCAGGTGGGCGGCGCGGTCAGGACCGGCTTCCGGATCTCGGAGCTTGCCCGCCTCACCACCAAATATCAGTTTACCCATCGCGTGGTGGACGTGACCGACCCGAACCAGGTGTCGCTCGCCATTCGCG
>JBKOZY010000186.1:0-1671 GCA_046726135.1 Pseudomonadota bacterium
CACCAGCCGCGTCTCGGCGGCAATGTCGCCATGAACCTTGTCCCCGCCCTTAAGATCGCTCGCCACCACCCCAGCCATGAAGGCGTAGGCGCCGTCGGTGACCAGCACCGAATAGGGCGATCCTTGAGTTGATAGACCGGCCACCGCATGCCGCGTGATGGTCACCCGAGATAGGCCTCCTTGACCTGCGGATTGGCCAGGAGCTCCTCGCCCGAGCCCTGCAGCACGATTTCGCCGGTCTCGATGACATAGCCATAATCGGCGATCTGCAGCGCCAGGAAGGCGTTCTGCTCGACCAGCAGCACCGCCACGCCGCGCTTGCAGATCTCCACCACCGTTTCGAAGATCTGCTGCACCAGAATGGGCGCGAGCCCCATCGACGGCTCGTCGAGCAGCAGCACCTTGGGGTTGGACATCAACGCCCTGGCGATCGCTAGCATCTGCTGCTCGCCGCCCGACAGCGTCCCCGCCACCTGGCTGAACCGCCGCTTGAGCACCGGGAACATGGCGAGTGCCGTCTCCTCGGTACGGCCGATGAAGTCCTTGTCATTGCTCAGGAAGGCGCCGATCCGCAGATTCTCCGCCACCGTCAGGCGGCTGAAGATCCGCCGGCCCTCCGGCACCTGCACCACGCCGCGCGCCACGATCTGATGTGCCGGCATATCGCTGAGCCGCTGCCCCTGATAGACGACCTCGCCCTCGGCCGCCGCCAGAATGCCGGAGATCGCCCTGAGTGTCGTGCTCTTGCCGGCGCCATTGGCACCGATCAGCGTCACGATCTGATTGTCGCCGAGCGCCAGCGACACCCCTCGCAAGGCGTGGATTTTGCCGTAGTAGACATGGAGATTGAGCACGTCGAGCAGAGCCATCGAAGTCGTTCTGGACCTTTCGCGCCTATTTCAATTCCGATTGGGCGGTGGTTCCGAGATAGGCTTCGATCACCTTGGGATCGCTCTGCACCTCGGCCGCCGTCCCCTCGGAAATCTTGACCCCATGATCGAGCACGCTGATCCGATCGGAGATGCCCATCACCACCCGCATCGAATGCTCGATCAGCAGGATCGTCACGCCGAGCTGGTCGCGCACCCGGCGCACGAAATCCATCATATCGCGGCTCTCGCGCGGATTCATTCCCGCCATTGGCTCATCGAGCAGCAGGAGCCGGGGCTTGGTGGCAAGTGCCCGGCCGATCTCAAGCCGCCGCTGCTCGCCATAGGCGAGATTTCGCGACACCACATCGCCGCGCCCTCTGAGCCCGATGAAGTCGAGAATGCGCACCGCCTCGTCCTGCGCCTCCCGCTCGTCGCGCCGCGTCGACGGCAGCGCCAGCACCGCCCCGAGCCAGGTCGACTTCAGATGGATGTGCATGCCGACCAGGATGTTCTCGAGCGCCGTCAGATTGCGGAACAGCCGGATGTTCTGATAGGTCCGGTTGATCCCGGCGGTCGCCACCCGATCGGGGGTCACTCCGTCCACCCTGGCGCCGTTGAACCACACCTTGCCGCCGTCCGGCGGGTAGAAGTTCATGATGCAGTTGAACACCGTGGTCTTGCCGGCGCCGTTGGGGCCGATGATCGAATGGATTGCGCCGTCTTGAACCTCGAGCTCGAGGCGGTCCACCGCGACCAGGCCGCCAAAGCGCTTGGTCATCTGCTCGGTCCGGAGCAGCAC
>JBKOZY010000187.1:0-3116 GCA_046726135.1 Pseudomonadota bacterium
GCGCAAGCCCTTAACCGAGTGCCGGATCGCAATCATCACCACCGCGGCGCCCTATCAGCCCGGAAAAGGAGATCAGGGCCCGGGCGCGGCCTACAATGCCGCCGCCAAGTTCTACACCGTCTATTCCGGCGACACCTCGACCGACCCCGACTTGCGCATCTCGCACATCGCCATCGATCGCAAGCACACGACGGCCGAAGATCAGGGCACGTATTTTCCATTGCGCGAGCTGCGCCGGAGCGCCGCTAACGGCCGGATCGGCTCGGTTGCGCCGCGCTTTCACGGTGCGCCGACCAATCGCAGCCACCGCGTCACCCTTGAAACCGATTGTCCGGAACTCCTTGCCCGCTGCAAGGCTGACAGAGCCGACGCCGCGGTTCTCGTTCCCAATTGCCCGGTCTGCCATCAGACTGTGAGCCTCACGGCTCGGATGCTCGAAGCGAATGGCATTGCGACCGTCATCATGGGATGCGCCAAGGACATCGTCGAATATGTGGGAGTACCGCGCCTGTTATTTTCCGATTTCCCGCTGGGCAACGCGGCCGGCCGGCCAAACGACGGCGCCTCGCAAGCCTTCACGCTCGACCTCGCACTGCGTCTGCTCGAAACTGCGCCAGGGGCCAGGACCACGGTTCAATCGCCGCTCGTTTGGAGTGCCGACTCCGATTGGAAGCTCGATTATTGCAACATCGATCGCCTTTCTGCGGAGGAGATCGAACGGCGAAGAGCGGAATTCGATAGAGAGAAGCTCGTAGCCAAGGCGATCCGGGAGGAGAGCGAGTCCGCCCCGGCTTGAAATCGCCATCCGATGCACCATTTCGGAAATGAAGGGCGACAGCCTATCCGCGGTCAACATGATTGGCTATGGTGTGGCGCTTGACTTAAGGAGAGGCCACGAACTGTGAACACTACAGACCGCCCCGGCGAGCGGGACCTCAATGACGACCACGACGACATCATCTATCCTTCAGCGCTTCCTTTCGTCCTTGTTCATCTGAGCTGCTTCGCCACGTTCTGGTCCGGAATAACCTGGCAGGCCGTGGCCCTTTGTGCCGCGCTCTATTGGCTTCGCATATTTGCGATCGGTGCGGGATATCACCGGTATTTTGCCCATAGAGCGTACTCGACCAGCAGGGCCTTTCAGTTTGTTCTCGCCGTGCTTTCCCAGACCACCGCCCAGAAGAGTGTGTTGTGGTGGGCCTCGAAACACCGCCACCATCACCTCCACTCCGACACCAAGGACGACATCCACTCTCCGCGCCACAAGGGCTTCATCTACAGCCATCTCGGATGGATATTTTCCCGGCGACACGACCTCACCGATTTTGTGAAGATCGCCGATTTTGCGCGCTATCCCGAAATGATGTGGCTACACAAATACGAACTCGTCCCCGCCGTTATCCTGGCCCTGCTTTGTTTCGTCATCGCCGGTTGGCCGGGGCTGGTGGTCGGCTTCTTCTGGAGCACGGTCCTCGTCTATCACGCGACCTTCTGCATCAACTCGCTTGCTCATGTGAAGGGCAGCACGCGCTATGTGACGGGTGATGACTCGCGCAACAACTGGCTGCTTGCGATCTTCACCATGGGCGAGGGTTGGCATAACAACCATCATGCCTGTCAAAGCAGTGTCCGCCAGGGCTTCCGATGGTGGGAGTTCGACGGGACGTTCTACATTCTGAAGATGCTGTCATGGCTAGGCGTCGTGTGGGACCTCAAGACACCGCCTGAGCCGGTGCTGCGCAATGAGCAGCGGCTTGGGGCTCGCGTGATCAACCGCGCCGCCGAGCAGCTTGCCGCCTGCTTCAATTCGGAGCGTATTGCGCTCGCCGTGAGTTCCGCACTCCATGCCGGTCAGCTATCCGCTTTGCAGGAGGCGCTGGCCCAGACCCAGCGCCGTGCGACGGAAGTACTGGCCGGCCTGCATCTGCCGCACCTTCCAACCCACGCCGAATTGCGTGCCCGGGCGCGCGCGATGTTCGCCAATACGGCATCGCTCGAGGAGATCGCTGACCGCGCCTATGAACTGCTGCTCGAAGCGGTCGGATCGCGGCTGAGCGCGGCCCTCAAAGCGCAAGCCTAGCCCGCTTCCTCGTCATCCGGCAGTTGCGGCTTGGGCCCTGTTGCGAAGGAATGCGTTCTGTAACATAGTCCATCGCCGGATTGGTGGGCCTGCTTTTTCGCTTGGGATAGTGAGGGGATGAACGCGACTGGAGTGTTGGACGTGCCTGGCGCGGTCGTCTCTGCAAAACCCAAAATGGTCGTCGACAATGCGACCAAATATTATGAAACGCGCACCGGCTCGGTTCATGCCCTCGACAAGGTGTCGCTCGAAGTCCGCGAGGGCGAGTTCCTCTGCATACTAGGGCCTTCCGGCTGCGGAAAATCGACGCTGCTGTGGTCGATGGCCGGCCTCCACGACCTGAGCGGCGGCGAGATCCGGCTCGGCCGCGAGCGCATCACCCGCCCCCATCCCGAGATCGCGATGATCTTCCAGGACGCCAATCTTCTGCCCTGGCGGAACCTCTTCGAGAATGTCGCGCTCCCTTTCGAGATCAAGCACAAGCGCCCCGACCAGGCGCGGATCGCGCAGTTGCTCGAGCGCGTCAATCTCAAGGGGTTCGAGTCGAAATTTCCGCGCGAATTGTCGGGCGGCATGCAGCAGCGCGCCTCGATCGTGAGAAGCCTCGCTGTCGACCCTTCGGTGCTCCTGATGGACGAGCCGTTCGGCGCGCTCGATGCCTTCACACGCGATGAAATGAACCTGCTCATCCAGGAAATCTGGATGGAGACGAGGAAGACGATCGCGTTCGTCACCCACTCGATCACCGAGGCGATCTTCCTCGCCGACCGGGTCGCGGTGATGTCGGCGCGGCCCGGCCGGATCGTCGCCATCTATGAGATCGACATCCCACGGCCGCGGCCGGTCGAGATCCAGACGAGACCCGATTTCATTGAACGCGTCCTCGCCATCAAGTCGCGCATCGAACATGGCCGCGGCCCAGCGGCCGGCCTGGCGATCACCTGAGGGGCGAAGGCATGGACAAGGTGCTCGGCGACAAGATTCCGGAATTCAACACGAAAGAGCGCGAAGGCGGAGGCGTCGGTCTGTCGAGCAT
>JBKOZY010000188.1:0-3407 GCA_046726135.1 Pseudomonadota bacterium
GGGATCGGGAAGCGGCTCGAAGACGAAAACCGATGTGCGCAGGCTTTCGGGACCGCGGATCAGCGTCGCATGGCCGGTTGCCGGCGGGATGGCGCCGCGGATGACCTGCGTCGAGCCATGCTCGGAGGCCGGCACGGACACCCAGAGCAGCCCGCCTGCCCAGTCATAATAGCCTATGGCGGCCGGCGCGGCGGTGCGGATGTGATCCATGGCCCGCGGACCCTCGCTCGGCGGCAGCGACACGCGCCAGACAATGCGTTCGCGCGGCTCGGCGAGGGGATGCACGTCGCGGATCTCGCTCCAGGCGGACTCGGAGCGCTGCGGGTCGAGCACGGCCCGCTCGGCGGTGATCCCGGCCTGCAGCTCGGCCAGCCGGAAGGCGACAGACTCGCCGAACCCCTCGAGCCGCAGCAAGGTGACCGACGTGCCGGCATCGGCGATGTCGGCCAGGCCGGAGGCACGGGCGACGTCGGCGGGAAAATGGGCGGCGCCGGCGATGTCGAGCGGCGAGCGCATGGCGTCGCGCATTGCCGTTCCCGCTTCCTCGTCGGACAGGCCGAACAGCAGCAGCGTCGCGGTGGTTTCGGGCGCCGGCATCACTTTCATCGTCACTTCGGTCAGTGCACAGAGCGTTCCCCAGGAGCCGGCCATGAGCTTGGGGAGATCATAGCCGGTCACGTTCTTCATCACCCGGCCGCCGCATTGGAAGGCTTCGCCGCGGCCGGAAACCGCGGAGAACCCGAGAATATGATCGCGCAGCGCGCCCGACCTGATGCGGCGCGGACCCGACAGATTGGCGGCGATCATGCCGCCGAGCGTGCCGCCCTGGTTGCTGCCGAGGAGGCGGGCGAAATCGGCAGGCTCGAAGGCGAAAGCCTGGCGGCGGGCCCGCAGCAGCTCGTCGATCGCGCTCCGGCGGGTGCCGGCCTTGGCCGACAGGACCAGCTCCTCGGGTTCGTAGAAATTGAGCCCGGCGAGACCGGAGAGATCGAGCTTCAGAGGTGTCGCGAGCGGTCGGCCGATGGTGCGCATGGTGGCCGAGCCGACGATCTCCATCGGAGTCTTCTCGGCGATCGCCGTCAGAATGGCATCGGTGACCCCGCCCTGATCCTCAGGCTTGAGCTCGGTCACGTCTTCAGAACCTCGGAATGTCGGCGAATGGCAGCTTACCGCGGTGGACATGCATGCGGCCAAGCTCGGCGCAGCGATGCAGCACCGGGAACATCTTGCCGGGATTGAGCAGGCCCTTGGTGTCGAAGGCGCATTTGAGCCGCTCCTGATGAGCGAGATCGACCTCGCTGAACATGTCGCCCATGAGGTCGCGCTTCTCGACACCGACGCCGTGCTCGCCGGTCAGCACGCCGCCCATCCTTACACAGAGCTTCAGGATCTCGGCGCCGAATTCCTCGGCGCGCTCGAGCTGGTCCTCCTCGCCGGCATCGAACAGGATGAGCGGGTGGAGATTGCCGTCACCGGCATGGAAGACATTGGCGCAGGCCAGGCCATATTTGGCAGAGAGATCGCTCATGGCGCGCAGCACGACCGGGAGATTCTTGCGGGGGATGGTGCCGTCCATGCAGAGATAGTCCGGTGATATCCGTCCGACGGCCGGGAAGGCCGCCTTGCGGCCGGCCCAGAATTTGAGCCGCTCCTCCTCCGAGGTCGAGGCGCGCACCAGCGAGGCGCGGTTCGCCCAAGCGATGTCGCTCACCCGCTCGATCAGATGCTCGACCTCGGGCAATGGCCCGTCGAGCTCGACAATCAGCAAGGCATCGACATCGCGGGGATAGCCGGCATGGACGAAGTCCTCGGTTGCAGCAATGGCGAGGCGGTCCATCATCTCCATGCCGGCCGGGATGATGCCGTGCGAGATCACGTCGGCGACGCATTGGCCGGCGGCCTCGATCTCGGGGAAGCCGATCAGCAGCGCGCGGGCGGTCTCGGGCTTGCGCAGGATGCGGACGGTGACCTGGGTGACGACGCCGAGCAACCCCTCCGAGCCGGTGACCACGCCCATGAGATCGTAGGCCTCGCTGTCGAGATGCTTGCCGCCGAGACGGATCAGCTCGCCGGTGATCAGCGCGATCTCGATGCCGAGCAGGTTGTTGGCGGTCAGGCCGTATTTCAGACAGTGCACGCCGCCGGAATTCTCCGCGACATTGCCGCCGATCGAGCAGGCGATCTGCGAGGAGGGATCGGGAGCGTAGTAGAAACCGCGGTCCTCGACCGCCTTGGTGATGGCGAGATTGGTCACGCCCGGCTCGACGGTGGCGCAGCGGTTCTCGTAGTCGATGTCAAGGATGCGGTTGAACTTCGACATGCCGAGCAGCACGGCATCGGCCAGCGGCAGCGCGCCGCCGGAGAGGCCGGTGCCGCCGCCGCGCGGCACAACGCGAATGTCGTTGGCGTGACAAAAACTCAGGATTTGCCTGACCTGGTCGACCGAGTCGGGGAGCACCGCAACCATGGGAATCTGGCGATAGGCAGTGAGACCGTCGGTCTCGTAGGCGCTGAGCTGCGCCTGCGTGTCGATCACACCTTCGCCCGGCACGATGCGGCGCAAGGCAGCGACGATGTCGCCGCGGCGGTCGAGCGTCGCCTGATCGGGAGCGGGCATTTTTAGACGTGTCATGAGGGTCTTGATCCGCTACAGCTTTGTCGGAGCGCGACAAAACGTCCCGTCCGAGCGTGGCACCAGCCGATGGTACATCAATTTAACAGAACACGAAGATTGAGAAGATGCGCGATTCCTGTGCATCGCAAGGAGGAGATGTTCGCATGAAACTCAGGATTGCGCTGGCCGCACTTGCACTTCTCACCGTGCCTGCAATGGCCCAGGGGGATGCCGAGAAGGGCAAGAACGTGTTCAAGCGGTGCCAAGTATGCCACGTCCATGACGCCAAGACCAACAAGGTGGGGCCGCATCTCGGCGATGTGGTCGGGCGCAAGGCCGGCTCGGTCGAAGGTTTCAAATACTCCGATGCGATGAAGAAGAAGGGGGAGGAAGGGCTCACCTGGACCGAGGAGAACCTCGCGTCCTATCTCAAGGATCCCAAAGCTTTCGTCCCGGGCAACAAGATGGTGTTCGTCGGCATCAAGAAGGATGACGAGCTTGCCGATGTCATCGCCTATCTGAAGTCGCCGCCGGCGCAATAACAGCCAGCATCGGGCAGCCCTGCCGGGATGGCGATTGCGTGCCGCAAGGCGGGGGTGCGATAACGTGCTCGAGTCATATCGGAGAGTCCGGAATGCTCGGGCGTAAGCCGCGCGTCGGTTTGTTCGTGACCTGCCTTGTCGATCTGCTGCGGCCATCCATCGGCTTTGCGGCGGTGAAGCTGCTTGAGAAGGCCGGCTGCGTCGTCGAGGTGCCGCGGACCCAGACCTGCTGCGGGCAACCGGCCTATAAT
>JBKOZY010000189.1:0-4044 GCA_046726135.1 Pseudomonadota bacterium
GCCGTAGCCGCCCGAGGTGCAGCGGCCGACGAGCGCGCCTTTCCTGTCGTGGATCGGCTCGGAGCCGCGCGCATCGAGATCCTTGGCGCCATGGACTTCGAGCGTCACGAACCGGTTGTTGAAGCCGCGCTCGCGCCAGCGGACCAGGGCATCGCGGCCGACGAACTCGCCCTTGTTCAGATGGACGAAGCGGTCGAGGCCGGACTCCAGGGCCGAATATTCGATCGACAGCTCGCGCGGTATGAGGCGGTAGGACTTCTCGAGGCGGAGCGAATCCATGGCCTTGATGCCGAATGGGCGAATGCCCATCGGCGTGCCTTCAGCCATGATCAGGTCGAAGATGGTGTTCTGCATCTCGATCGGGTGATGCAGCTCCCATCCGAGTTCGCCGACGAAATTGACGCGCAGCGCATGCGCCTGGGCGATGCCGACATCGATGAACTTGCCGGTGAGCCAGGGGAAGGCGGCGTTGGAGAGATCGGCATCGGTGAGCTTCTGAAGGAGCTCGCGCGAGCGCGGGCCGGCCAGCACCAGCACGCCATGTTGGGTGGTGACCTTCTCGAGCCGGACGCCGCCCGCTGCCGGCAGCGCCTTTTCGAGATAGTCGTAGTCGTGGCGCTCGTAGGCGCCGGCGCCGACCAGGTAGAAGCTGTTGTGGCCGGTGCGGTAGACGGTGAACTCCGAGCGGACACCGCCGTTCTTCGACAGCAGGTGACAGAGCGCGATCCGTCCCTTCTGCTTGGGAATGCGGTTGGCGAGAAGGCCGTCGAGCCATGCCTCGGCACCCGGGCCCGAGACCAGATATTTGGCGAAGGCCGACATGTCGAGCAGGCCGACATTGTCATGGACATTGCGGCACTCATTGCCGACATGGGGGAAATAGTTGGAGCGGCGGAACGACCATCTCTCGACGATGCGGCCATCGTCGGTGGCGCGCGCGTGATTGTGGTTGAGGAGGACATCGGGGCGGTCGAGATCGGCCTCCGACAGCACGAGGTCGGGCGGGGCGAACCAGCCGGGACGCTCCCAGCCAAAGACCGAGCCGAAGACGGCGCCCAGCGCCTTCATGCGGTCGTAGCACGGGGTGCGCCTCAAGGGCCGGGCGTCGCTGCGCTCCTCGTCGGGGTAATGCGGGGTGAAGACGTTGCGGTAGGCTTCCTCGTTCTTGACCTTGAGATAACCGCGCGAGGCGTAAGGGCCGAAGCGGCGGGGATCGACGCCCATCATGTCGATCGACGGCTCGCCCTCGACGATCCATTCGGCGAGCTGCCAGCCGGCGCCGCCGGCGGCGGTGACGCCGAAGGAGTGGCCCTCATTGAGCCAGAGATTGCGCCTGCCCCAGGCCGGGCCGATGATCGGCGAGCCGTCCGGGGTGTAGGCGATGGCGCCGTTATAGACCTTCTTGATCCCGACCTCGGCAAAGGCGGGGACGCGGACCATGGCGGCCTCGATATGGGGCGCCAAGCGGTCGAGATCCTCCTGGAACAGCTCGAATTCGGCTCTCTCGGCCGGGCCGTCGACATAGCAGGCGGGAGCACCACGCTCATAGGGGCCAAGGATCAGCCCGCCATTCTCCTCGCGCATGTACCAGGATGAATCGCTTTCGCGCAGCACGCCCATCTCGGGAAGGCCGCGACGCTGACGCTCGACGATCTCCGGATGCGGCTCGGTGACGATATATTGGTGCTCGACCGGGATGACCGGGATGTCGAGGCCGAGCATCTCGCCGGTCTGGCGCACGAAGTTGCCGGTGGCGGTCACCAGGTGCTCGCAGGTGATGTCGCCATGGTCGGTGGTGACCTGCCATTCGCCCGACGGGGTCTGGGCGATGGCGGTGACGCGGGTCTTGCGGTGGATCTGAGCGCCGCCGTCGCGGGCGCCCTTGGCCAGGGCCTGGGTCAGGTCGGCGGGTTGGATATAGCCGTCATCGGGATGCTGGATGGCGCCGAGAATGCCCTCGACATTGCACAGCGGCCAGATCTCCTTGACCTCTTCGGGGGTGAGAAGATTGACCTTGATGCCGATGGTCTCGGCGACGCCCGAGTAATACATGTACTCGTCCCAGCGGTCGCGGGTGCGGGCAAGGCGGATGTTGGAGACCTGGCGGAAGCCGACATGCTGGCCGGTCTCGGCCTCGAGCGCGCGGTAGAGCTTGACCGAGTGCTTGTGGATCTGGCCCACCGAATACGACATGTTGAACAGCGGCAGGAGGCCGGCGGCATGCCAGGTCGAGCCCGAGGTCAGCTCGTTGCGCTCGAGGAGGACGACGTCCGACCAGCCTTTCTTGACCAGCGCATAGAGCGTGCCGACCCCGACGACGCCGCCGCCGATCACCACCACACGAGCATGCGACTTCATGGACGGTTCCTTTCAGGGCCTGAAACGATGTTTCCGCCAAGATAGGGGCGGGCATCGGACGAGCACGGCACGAGGCGACTTCCGCCCGGTCGATTGCGACACGGTCATTTACCTCAGGCTAAGGCGCAAGCGCCATGATCGTGCGCATGAGCGAACAAGCGGCGGCGATCTCCTTCGGGCTCAAACCCGATGCGGCGGAGCAGGTGCAGGCCTGGCTCACCGGCTTTGCACGAAAGAGGCGGGCGGCAGCCAAGACCATCGAGGCCTATGCGCGGGATCTCAGCCAGTTCGGGCAGTTCCTGCAGGATCATCTCGGCGAGCCGGCCGATCTCAGCGAGCTCGAAGGGTTGCTGGCGGCCGATTTCCGGGCGTTCCTGGCGGCACGGCGCAATGACGGGGTGGGGAGCCGCAGCCTCGCCCGGCAGCTCTCGGCGATTCGGTCGTTCTATCGCGATCTCGAGCGGCGGGGAATCCTACGCAATCCGGGGATCTGGGCGGTCCGCTCGCCCAAGCTGCCGCATCTCGTGCCGCGACCGCTGCCGCAGGCGGCGACGCTCGCCATGGTGGCGGAGCCGCTCGATGGCGATGCGCCGGTCTGGGTGCAGTCGCGCGATGTGGCGGTGCTGATGCTGCTCTATGGCGCGGGCCTGCGCATCTCGGAGGCGCTCGGCATCAGGCGCCGCGACGTTCCGGCACGTGTCCTGCGCATCACCGGCAAGGGCGGGCGCATCCGCGAGGTGCCGCTGCTCGACCAGGTGTCGCTGGCGATCGAGCGGTATGTGGCGCTCTGCCCCTATCCGCTGCCGGCCGACGGCCCGCTGTTCCGTGGCGTCAAGGGTGGGCCGCTCAAAGCGCGCATCGTCCAGCTCCTGGTTGCGCGGCTGCGTGGCAGCCTCGGCCTGGCGCAGACGGCGACGCCGCATGCGCTCCGGCACTCCTTTGCCACCCATCTGCTCGCGGCAGGCGCCGATCTCAGAGCGATCCAGGAACTGCTCGGTCACGCCAATCTGTCGACGACGCAGATCTATACCGGCGTCGACCATCGTCATCTCGTCGCACAGTATCGCAAGGCTCGGCTGCTTCGGTCATAATCTCCAAGACAAAAATCGGGGAGCCTGAAGCATGGGACGACCGCTTGATCCGTTCACCGGCGATTCCGAGTTGCCGGCGCAGACCGGCGTCGTGGTGATCGGCGGCGGCATCATCGGTGTGGCGACGGCGCTCGAGCTTGCCGAGCGCGGCGTGCCAGTGGTGTTGTGCGAGAAAGGAGCCATCGGGGCCGAGCAATCGAGCCGCAATTGGGGCTGGTGCCGACAGATGGGCCGTGACTCGCGCGAGGTGCCGCTCGCCATGGAGTCGCTCCGGCTGTGGCGGCGGATGAATGAGCGGGTGGGCGCCGAAACGGGATTCCGCCAGGCGGGCATCATCTATCTGGCCGAGACCGAGCAGGGTCTTGCCGACTACAGCCGGTGGGCGGACGAGCATGCGCGGCCTTATCAACTCGACACCAAGGTACTGACCCCGGAAGAGGCGGAGCGCGTGATGCCTGGCGCCAAGGAGCGCTGGAAGGGGGCGATCTACACCGCCTCCGACGGCCGGGCCGAACCGAGCAAGGCGGCGCCGGCATTGGCGGCGGCAGCACGACGGGCGGGCGCCAAGATCCTCACCCAATGCGCCGTGCGGGGC
>JBKOZY010000190.1:0-8799 GCA_046726135.1 Pseudomonadota bacterium
AGAGACAGCCCTATGGCTGGGGGACCGGCGGGGTTCAGGTCACCGCCAGCCTGCTCAAGCCGGACGATGCGCTCAAGGTGATCGATCAGGGTGCGGACGACACCACCAACGCGGTGAGCATCCGCAAATTCTTCGTGCGGACGGCGGGGATCGCGACGACCGAGGACACGCGCCACGCCACGGTGATCCAGACGCGCCACCGCATCCCGGAGACGCCGCTCGGCGAAGGGCAGATCCTCGTCTTCCAGGTGCCGATCCCGGAACCCTTGCGATTCCTCGAGCCGCGTGAAACCGAAACGCGCAAGATGCATGCGCTCGCGGAATATGGCGTCATGCATGTGAAGCTCTATGAGGACATTGTGCGCTTCGGCCATATCGCGACCACCTATGCCTATCCGGCGCGGGTGGCGGAGCGCTATGTGCTCGACCCTTCGCCCATTCCCAAATTCGACAATCCGAAGCTCGATCGATGCCCGGCGCTGCAGCTGTTCGGAGCCGGGCGCGAGAAGCGGATCTATGCCATCCCGCCCTATAGCAGGGTGGTGAGCCTCGACTTCGAGGATCATCCCTTCTCGGTCCAGCGCTGGGATCAGCCCTGCGCGCTGTGCGGCGGCCGCGACAGCTTTCTCGACGAGATCATCATGGACGACCGCGGAACGCGCATGTTCGTGTGCTCCGACACCGATCATTGCAGCAAGCGCCGCGCCGCGGGCGGTGGCGGCAGCGGAGAGCGTTGGTGACAATGGCAGACGATCAGCCGCTGCTCGTCGCCGAGGGACTCGGCAAGCTCTATGGCGGGCGGGTCGGCTGCCTCGATGTGAGCTTCGCGCTGTGGCCGGGCGAGGTGCTGGCGATCGTCGGCGAGTCGGGCTCGGGGAAATCGACACTGCTCAAATGCCTGTCGATGCAGCTTAGCCCATCGAGCGGACGGGTCCACTATCGGCTGCGCGACAAGCGGATGGTGGCGCTCGATCAGTTGAGCGAGGCGGAGCGGCGCTTCCTCATGCGCACCGACTGGGGCTTCGTGCATCAGGACCCGCGCGAGGGCCTGCGGATGAGCGTGTCGGCCGGCGCCAACATCGGCGAGCGGCTGATGGCGGTGGGCGAGCGCCATTACGGGCGGATCAGGGGCATGGCGCTCGGCTGGCTGGACCGGGTCGAGATCGAGGCCGACCGGATCGATGACAGCCCCCTTGCCTATTCCGGCGGCATGCGGCAACGGCTGCAGATCGCCCGCAATTTGGTCACCGGGCCGCGGCTCGGCTTCATGGGCGAGCCGACGGGCGGGCTCGATGTCTCGGTCCAGGCGCGGCTGCTCGATCTGATGCGGCGGCTGACCCACGGATCGGGCTTGTCAGCGGTGGTGGTCACCCATGACCTGGCGGTGGCGCGGCTGCTGTCGAGCCGGATGATGGTCATGCAGGCCGGCCGGGTGATCGAGAGCGGGCTCACCGATCAGGTGCTGGAGGATCCGCAGGAACCTTACACGCAGCTGCTGGTGTCCTCGGTGCTGCAGGTCTAGAGCATCATGCCCTCAACGCTCCTCAAGATCACCGATCTCTGCAAGACCTTTCGGCTGCATATCCAGGGCGGCGTCGAGATCGAGGTGTTCGATGGTCTCGAGCTCACGCTGTCGCGCGGCGAGGTGCTGGCGGTGACCGGTCCCTCCGGCACCGGCAAGAGCTCGCTGCTCAAGCTGATCTATGGCACCTACCGCGCCGGGGCGGGGCGGATCGAGGTTCTGCATCGCGGCACCGTCATCGACATTGCGACGGCGACGCCGCGGCTCATCGGCGATATCCGCCGCCACACCATCGGCTCGGTGACGCAGTTCCTCCGCGCCATCCCCAGGGTGCCGACGCTCGACGTCGTTGCCGAGCCCCTGATCGAGCGCGGCGAGGACGCCACCAAGGCCAAGGCGCGAGCCGGGGCGTTGCTCGAGCGGCTCGCCATTCCGACGCGGCTCTGGCATCTGTCGCCCGTGACCTTCTCCGGCGGCGAGCAGCAGCGGGTCAACATCGCCCGGGGCTTTGCCGCCAGCGCGCCGATCCTGCTGCTCGACGAGCCGACCGCTTCGCTCGATCCGGCCAATCGCGAGCGGGTGCTCGCGATGATCGCGGAAGCAAGCGCCACCGGCACGGCGATCATCGGCATCTTCCACGATGCGGCGGCGCGCAACCAGGTGGCAACGCGGACCTTCGCGCTGACCGGCCCGGGCTAGAGCATGATGTCGAATGGTCTAGCGATGCCATGCTACGCCCTCTATTACGCGCCCGACCCGCAAAGCGGATTCCACCGGCGCCTCAGCACCTGGCTCGGGCGCGATGCTTTCAGCGGCGAGAGCGTGCCGCAGCCTGGCATTGCCGGGTTCACGGCGGGATCGTTCCACCAGCTGACGGCCGAGCCGCGGCGCTACGGGGCGCATGCGACCTTGAAACCGCCCTTCCAGCCTGCACCGGGCCATGACGATCAAACAATCGGCGCGGCGGTCGGCGCGCTCGCCGCAACGCTCGCGCCCGTCGTGATGCCGCCATTGCGGGTGACCAGGATCGGTCATTTCCTGGCGCTGACGCCGGAGCGGCAGGAGCCGGCGCTGACGGCATTGGCCGCGACCTGCGTCAGCGCGCTCGATCATCTGAGGGCACCGCCGGCGTCAGACGCGCTGGCGAAGCGGCGGGCGGTGGGCCTGAGCGCGCGGCAGGAGGCTCTCCTCGACCAATGGGGCTATCCCTATGTCATGGAGGAGTTCCGCTTTCACATCACGCTCAGCGGGCAAGCTGACGGCGAAACGCTGGATCGCCTCGCAACCGCCGCAGCCGATCATTTCGCTGACGATCTGCAGATCGGACTGGCGATCGATGCTCTCACCCTGTTCAGGGACAGCGGCGATGGAAACGGCTTTGTCATAATCGCTCGTTATTCGCTGCTCGGGCGACCGACGGAAGAGTGAATGACAAACGAAACGATTTTCACCAATGCACGGATGCTGCTCGCCGATCGGGTGATGCGCGGCGCTCTCATGGTCCGCGACGGCGTCATCGGCGACATTGCGACGACTGCCGGGACGATGCCGGGCGAGGATCTCTGCGGCGACTATCTGCTGGCCGGTCTCGTCGAGCTCCATACCGACAATCTCGAAGGACAGGCCTCGCCGCGGCCGGGCGTCGATTGGCCGGCCATTCCGGCGCTGATCTCCCATGATGCGCTGATCGCGGCGGCCGGCATCACCACGGTGCTCGATGCGCTGCGCGCCGGCTCGTTCGAGCCCTGGTCCTCAGCGGCGAGCCCACAGCGCCTGGCGAAGGCCCTGGCCGAGGCCAAGGCGCGCCGGCTCTTGCGCGCCGACCACCTGATCCATCTGCGCTGCGAGCTCCCCTGCCCCGACACCACCGAGGTCGCCGAGGCGATGGCGCGCGATCCCAATGTGAAGCTCATCTCGGTGATGGATCACACGCCGGGCGAGCGGCAGTTCGTCACCATCGAGAAATTCCGCGACTATTATCTCGGCAAGCGGATCATGGCGGCGGACCAGCTCGAATTGTTCATCAGCGAGCGGCGCGAGCTCAGGGACAGTCATTCGTCGCGCAACCGCACCGCCGTCGTCGCGCTTGCCCGGCACCTCGGCCTGACGCTTGCCAGCCATGACGATGCGACATTGGCGCATGTCGAGGAGGCCTGCGCCGAGGGCGTCACCATTGCCGAGTTTCCGACCACCGCGGAAGCGGCGGCGGCGGCGCATCGGGCGGGGCTCAAGGTGCTGATGGGCGCCCCGAACCTCATTCGCGGCGGGTCGCATTCCGGCAACATCTCGACCGCCGAGGTTGCCGCCAATGGTCACCTCGATGCCCTATCGTCGGACTATGTGCCGGGGAGCCTGCTGGCGGCGGCATTCGCGCTGCCCGGTGCGGTCGAGAGCATCGATCTGCCGGCGGCGATCGCGACGGTGACCGTCACGCCGGCAGCGGCGATCGGCCTCGACGACCGCGGCGAACTGGCGATCGGCAAGCGCGCCGATCTCGTCCAGGTCAATGCCGATTATGGCTTGCCGGTGGTTCGGCGGGTGTGGCGCGAAGGTCGCCGGGTGCTATAGAAAACCGAATGCCGCGTGGAACATTGGTGCTGGTGATCGGCCCGAGCGGTGCCGGCAAGGACACGCTGATCGCGGTGGCGCGCGACGCGCTCGCCGACGATGCGCGATTCTTGTTCCCGCGTCGCCATGTCACCCGCGCCTCGGACGGCAACGAGCCGGTCGAGGAACGATCGCGCGAAGACTTCGCGCGCGAGCAGGCGGCGGGGGATTTCGCCCTGTCCTGGGTCGCCCATGGCCAGCTCTATGGCGTGCCGCGGGGCATCGAGGCGGAGCTGGCGCAGGGCAAGGTGGTGGTGGTCAATGTGTCGCGCAGCGTCGTCGCCGAAGTGCTCGCCCGCTATCCTCGCGTGGTGGCGCTGGCAGTGACGGCGCCTGCCGCCGTTCTCGCCGCGCGCCTGGTGCAGCGCGGCCGCGAAAGCGAAGACGACATCGCGGCGCGGGTGACGCGGGCGGCGGCACCGCTTCCACCCGCGTTGACAGCCATTGCTATTGAAAATGACGCGACAGTGGCGGACGCCGCCCGACGCTTCATCGCGGCGCTGCAGCAGATTGCCGGAGCGGATTTGTGAATTTTTCCTAACGGCTGTGTCGTTCGGCACAGGGGAGCCCGATCGGGCGTGATAGTCGATTCCTCCTTGCATTCCAATGCGAACCAATGAGGAGATCTGAAGATGACTGATGTCGGGGGCACCAAGCCGGTCTATGCGCCGATCACCACCGCGGTCGACAACAATGCCAAACCGTCGTCGGGGACCGCCAACGGCGGCACGAGCCCTGGCCTGCTGCAGCCCGGACCGAACACCCAGTGGATCGAAACGGTTGCTGGAAAACCCGTCGTGAAAACTGCGTGGCAGAGGGCCGAAGTGTCGCAGGAGGCCAAAGACAAGCGTGCGGCAGCCGAAGCGGCAGGTACGGCGATCACGATCGGCACCAGGCAGGCGCAGCCCACCAGCGCCGCACAGACAATGCAGCCGACAATGTCAGCGACGACGACCAGCCAAGAGGCAACGGGCGGGGGCCAGGCAACCTTCAGCGGGTTGACCGAGGACCTCCGTGAATCGAGCAACAAGTCGCTCGAGACCGAGGCGAAGCATGACGAGCAGGTTGCTCAGTCCAAGGCGGAAACGCTGGCGAAGATGCGGGCCGAGGACCTCCTGAAGGAGAAGGCGCAAGAGCTGAAGATTTCTCAGGGTGCTGCCCCGGCGGCCTAATCCCTCGTTAGGCGGTAGGCGTTAGGCAGATAGGCAGTGAGCGGAGTTCTTCCCTACTGCCTACTGCCTCTGTCGATCAGGCCGGCTCGGGCTTGCGGCTCGAGGTCTTGCCCGGCTTCTTGGGCGGGCGGCGTTTCGCGTCCCCGTCGCCGCCATCGCCATCGCTGGCCCGCGGCAGCGCCTTGCGCTCGGGCGGACGCGGCAGCGCCTTCTCCTCGTCGCGGCTCAGATAGCGGAAGCCGAGCTTCTCCTCGCCGGTCGCCGGATCGACCTCAAGCAGAATGCGGACGGTGCCGCCGCTCTGCAGCTTGCCGAACAGCACCTCGTCGGCCAGCGGCTTCTTGATGCTCTCCTGGATGACCCGCGCCATCGGCCGGGCGCCCATCGCTTCATCATAGCCCTGGCGCACCAGCCAGCCGGCAGCATCGTCCGACAGCTCGATATTGACCTGGCGCTCGGCGAGCTGGGCCTCGAGCTGGAGGACGAATTTCTGCACCACCTGGCGGACGACCTCGGGCGGCAGATGACTGAAGGGCACGATCGCGTCGAGGCGGTTGCGGAACTCCGGCGAGAACATGCGGTTCACCGCCTCCTGATCGTCCCCCTCGCGCTTCGTCCGGGTGAAGCCATAGGCGGCGCCGGCCAGCTGCTGCGCCCCGGCATTGGTGGTCATGATCAGGATGACATTGCGGAAGTCGACCGACTTGCCATTGTGGTCGGTCAGCTTGCCGTGGTCCATCACCTGGAGCAGGATGTTGAACAGGTCGGGATGGGCCTTCTCGATCTCGTCGAGCAGCAGCACGGTGTGCGGGTGCTGGTCGATGCCGTCGGTCAGGAGACCGCCCTGGTCGAAGCCGACATAGCCCGGCGGGGCGCCGATGAGCCGCGACACCGAATGGCGCTCCATATATTCCGACATGTCGAAGCGGAGCATGTGAATGCCCATGACCTCGGCGAGGCGCCTGGCGACCTCGGTCTTGCCGACGCCGGTCGGGCCGGAGAACAGATAGCAGCCGATCGGCTTCTCGGGTTCCCGCAGGCCGGCCCGCGACAGCTTGATCGCCGAGGCGAGCGCTTCGATCGCCCGGTCCTGGCCGAACACCACGCGCTTGAGCTCGGTCGACAGATTGCGCAGCACCTCGGCATCGTCGCGCGACACGCTCTTGGGCGGGATCCGCGCCATGGTGGCGATCGTTTCCTCGATCTCCTTGACGCCGATGACCCGGCGGCGGCGCGCTTCCGGCAGCAGCATCTGGGACGCGCCCGACTCGTCGATCACGTCGATCGCCTTGTCGGGGAGCTTGCGGTCGTTCATGTAGCGGGCGGACAGCTCGACGGCGAGCTTGATCGCCTCATTGGTGAAGCGGACCTTGTGGAAGTCCTCGAAATAGGGCTTGAGGCCGCCGAGGATCTTGATGGCGTCCGGCACCGATGGCTCGTTGACGTCGATCTTCTGGAAGCGGCGGACGAGGGCCCGGTCCTTCTCGAAATGCTGCCGGTACTCCTTGTAGGTGGTCGAGCCGATGCAGCGCAGATTGCCGCCGGCGAGCGACGGCTTCAGCAGGTTGGACGCGTCCATCGCGCCACCGCTGGTGGCGCCGGCGCCGATCACCGTGTGGATCTCGTCGATGAACATGATGGCGCCGGGATAGCCCTCGATCTCCTTGATCACGGCCTTGAGCCGCTCCTCGAAGTCGCCGCGATAGCGGGTACCCGCGAGGAGAGCCCCCATGTCGAGCTGGAAGATGGTGCAGTCCTTGAGGACCTCGGGCACCTCGCCGCCGACGATCTTGCGGGCCAGACCTTCGACGATGGCGGTCTTGCCGACGCCGGGATCGCCAACGAAGAGCGGGTTGTTCTTCTGGCGGCGGCACAGCACCTGGATGGTGCGCTTGACCTCGACGTCGCGGCCGATCAGCGGATCGATGCGCCCGTCGACCGCCTTCTTGTTGAGGTTGATGCAATAGGCCTCGAGCGCATCGCCGGAGGGCTTCTTGCGCCCGTCGCCATCGCCGTCGCGATCATCGCCGTCATCCTGCTCGACGCCGCGCACCGTCCGCGTCTCCGATGAGCCGGGCCGCTTGGCAATGCCGTGCGAGATGAAGTTGACCGCGTCATAGCGGGTCATGTCCTGCTCCTGCAGGAAATAGGCGGCGTGGCTCTCGCGCTCGGCGAAGATCGCCACCAATACATTGGCGCCGGTCACCTCGTCGCGGCCAGATGACTGGACATGGATCACCGCGCGCTGGATGACGCGCTGGAAGCCGGCGGTCGGCTTGGAGTCGTCGCCATTGTCGACCACCAGGCTCGCAAGCTCGTTATCGATATAGTTCTCGAGGCTACGGCGCAGGACGTCGAGGTCGACGCTGCAGGCACGCATGACGGCGGCCGCATCCTTGTCGTCCATCAGGGCGAGCAGCAGGTGCTCGAGCGTGGCATATTCGTGGCTGCGCTCATTGGCGAGCGCCAGGGCTCGGTGGAGGGCTTGTTCGAGACTGCGCGAGAATGTTGGCACGAGTTGAGACTACTCCTTTTCCATAGTGCACTGTAGCGGATGCTGGTGCTGCCGTGCAAAGTCCATCACCTGGGTGACCTTCGTTTCCGCCACCTCATAGGTGTAAACGCCACAGACACCGATGCCCCGCTGGTGCACATGGAGCATGATTCGTGTGGCCTCTTCTCGGCCCTTGTTGAAAAACCGCTCGAGCACGTGGACGACGAACTCCATGGGCGTGTAGTCGTCATTCAGCAGCAGCACCTTGTACAGGCTGGGCTTCTTGGTCTTCGGCTCAGTCCTGGTGATGACGCCCGTTTGCCCGGCATCCTTCGGGCGCCCCGACTTTCCAGCCATGCTCGGTCTGTCGCTCGTCATTCCTGTTCTCGGTCCGAGAGCCGATTATATAGGTGCTGCGGCTCAGGAGGGGAGACGGATTTCGCTCCATGAGGCGCAATCGCCATCATGGAAGCTCCCGAAACGCAAAACGCCCGGCCGGGGTTCACCCCCGCCGGGCGTCGTCAAGCGTCACTCTGTGGGCGGTTACTTCGGGCCGCCAACCTTGCCGGTGAATTGCGCAATCTGCGCCTCGAACGGCTTGTAGGCTTCCTTGGCAGCCGCTGCGTAAAGCTCGCCGAACTTGTTCAGCTGGCCGACAAAGCCCTCATAGGTCTCCTTGGCGAAGCCCTGCTGAACGGCCAACGCCCGGTCCAGCGACTTGGCAGCCATCATCTCCTGAAGAGCTGCCGTGCCCTTCTCGAACGACTTCTTCGAGTATTCGGCAGTCTCGGCGGCCACAGCCTGGAAGCCCTTGGTCATCGCGGTGGCGGAGGCGACCCAAGCCTCGAAGCCCTGCTTGCCGTAGTCCTGCACGTCCTCGAACGACTTAATCATCGTCACACTCTCCTGCTGGGGGCAGACCGGATACCATCCTCCGGGTCTGGGGAGGATATAATGCATTGCACAAAAATTCGTCAAGCGGTTTTTGCAGTGCACAATAAGTC
>JBKOZY010000191.1:0-3761 GCA_046726135.1 Pseudomonadota bacterium
CTCCATCAGAACCCGGCCTTCGTGGATGATGAGCGCCCGGTCGATGAGCTCGAGCGTCTCGCGCACGTTGTGATCCGTAATAAGCACCCCGATTCCCCGAGAGGTGAGCTGGCGCACCAG
The DNA here is from genome assembly GCA_046726135.1 of Pseudomonadota bacterium. Taxonomy (GTDB): domain Bacteria; phylum Pseudomonadota; class Alphaproteobacteria; order Rhizobiales; family Aestuariivirgaceae; genus DATAFF01. Next base: position 121 of record JBKOZY010000191.1, read on the forward strand.
CTGGCGGATATCACTGATCGCGATCGGGTCGATTCCGGCGAATGGCTCGTCGAGAAGCATGAATTGCGGCTCGGCGGCGAGAGCGCGCGCAATCTCAGCGCGTCGGCGTTCTCCGCCAGACAGCGCCACAGATGGCGAACGCCGGATATGGGAGATCTGAAACTCTTCGAGCAACTCACGGAGTTTCTCCTCGCGCGCCGCCCGTTTGCTCTCATGGAGCTCGAGAACGGCTCGGATGTTGTCCTCGACCGTGAGTCCCCGGAAAATGGACGCCTCCTGGGGCAGGTAGCCGATGCCGAGGCGTGCCCTCTTGTACATCGGCAGATGGGTGATATCTGCCCCATCGAGCGTGATCATGCCCTCATCGGCGGCGATCAGCCCGGTGATCATGTAGAACACCGTGGTCTTTCCCGCGCCGTTGGGTCCGAGCAATCCCACGGCCTCTCCGCGACGGACGGCGAGGCTGACCCCCCTTACCACCGGCCGGCGCCGATAGGTCTTGGCGAGCTCCATCGCCACAAGACCGTCGTCGGCCGGCTCGTCGAATGGCTCAGGCGTGTTGCCAGGACCGTTCCGCCACGCGCCCATTAGCGCCCCAATTGTCTTAAGATCGGGTGAAAACCCATGGCGGCGGCTTTCGGATCATGGGGTTTTCTGACTGGGGGTGAAGAGCCCTTTGACCCGGCCTCCGGTCATCTGGCTGCGATTGGTCGCGAGATCGACGACGAGCTGATTGCCTTTTACCACCGAGCCGCCCTGTTCCACCACAACATTGCCATCGACGGTCAGGCGGTTGGCCTTGACGTCGATCAGCGCCTTGTCCCCGGTAATCTTCTGGGTGCGGGTGATGATGACAACGCTGCCGGTGGCCTCGAGATTGGTGACCTCGTTGCCGCCGCCGCTCTTGGCCTGGCCCTTCTTGTTGGTGCCGCCGCTCTGATAGTCGACGACGAGCTTGTTGCTCTTCAGGGTGACGCCGCCGCGCGCGGCATTGACATTGCCGGTGAAGATCGCCTTGCGCTGCTTGTCGAGGACCTCCATGTTGTCCGCCTCGATATCGACCTTCTGGCCCTGACGCGTCGCCTCCGCAATCGGTGCTGCATCGACGGCCTGCGCCAACGCATCGCGGGCCTCAGCGAGGGCGGCCAAAAACAGGACGAGCGGTATGGCCAGCGCGAAGACTTTCATTGCATATCCGCCTTGCCGCCATCGTTGCCGAAGCTGGCCTTCACGCCGCCGGTGAACAGCACCCGCGCGCCATCCTCGCTAATGGCCATGTCGCCGGCCCGAATCACGCCGTCCGTCATCTCCACCACGACCGGGTTGCGCGACACCAGCCCCTTGTTCTCGACGTCGACCTCGGCCTCGCTGAGACTTGCCACGAAGCGTCCCTCGGAGACAAGGCGCACGTCACCGGTGAGATTGAGCTGCTTGGTCTTCATGACGTAACGGCCGTGGCGGGCGGCAAAACCGAGGATGGCGCCGTCGTTGCGGCGGACATTGCCGGAGACCTGTACGAGCGCCACCGCACCGGGATCGGCGCTGTCGCGCACCGCCTGCTCGGCCGATATCTGGAAGGGTTGCTGCTCCTTGTCGAAGCCCGAAAAGGTCGAAGTCGAGACGGCGGTCCGGCCGGCCGCCCCGCCGTCGCTCTTTTGACCGGGCCGTGCGTCATGCTGATCGATGGTTTCATAGGTGCCGACCTTGATGAAGAACCCGATGACAAGCACTCCCGCGAGCAGCACGAATGCCCAGCTCATGATCAGCGACAGCCGGACCCTGGACCCTCGCTTGCCCGGCCGTGGCGCAGCCCTAATGTGCGAAGACATCCTCCTCCGTCCAGCCGCAGAGATCGAGGGCGGCGCGAACCGGCACGAAGTTGAAGCAGGCCTTCGCCAGTTCCATCCGGTTCTCCCGCTTCAGCATGGCATCGAGCCGCGATCTGATCTCGTGCAGATAGATGACATCGAGGGCGGCATATTGTTTCTGGGCGTCGGAGAGCACCGGCAAGCCCCAGTCGGAACTCTGTTGCTGCTTCGACATCTCAATGCCGAGCATCTCGCGCACCAGATCCTTGAGGCCGTGCCGGTCGGTGTAGGTGCGGGCGAGTTTGGAGGCGATCTTGGTGCAGTAGATCGGCGCTGCATCGACGCCGAGCCACACCTTCAGGGCGGCCACATCGAAGCGGGCGAAATGAAAGATCTTGAGAATGCCGGGGTCGGTCAGCAGCGCCTTAAGGCGCGGCGCCTCAAAGGTCTCGCGGTCGATCTGGACAAGATGGGCATCGCCATCCCCGGACGAGAGCTGGACCAGGCAGAGCTTGTCGCGATGGGGGCTGAGCCCCATGGTTTCGGTGTCGATAGCGACCTCCCGCCCGAGATCGAGCGTCGCCGGCAGGTCGCCCCGGTAAAGCTTGACCAGCATGTGCCGCGCAGTTCCCTAGAGCCTGCAGTGCCGCCCCGCAGGGAGCACCGGCTCGGGCGTTGAATGAGCGTTTAGCACGGTTTCGGCGGCGCGCAAGTCTCCTGCCGCCAGGCTGCACATATTTGTGCACTCCAGGGTTGCTCGATGCGCCTATAGCGTGTAAAGAACATCCCCGACTGCGGGGACTAAGGAGACGGCTTGCCGCGATTTGGGCGGCGAAGCGATTGCCAAATCGAGGCGACGGCAACCACCGCCAGGATGAACAGAAAGGCGCCGACAGCGGCGCCGGTGAAGATGGCGATCAGGGCAAGTACGATCACGGTGGCGAGCGCCACCACCGCAAACACCCCCAACGCATTCAAGGCATCCCTCGCCGTCATGGCCCTTCGCTCCTCGACCCGACCACCGGCCGGATTTGACTTTGGATATAGGCTCATAGGACCGGTTTCGCCAGCCCCAGCGGGCGATTCGGCGAGTGCCAAGGGCGTCGCCTTGGCGAAAGCCAAGGGGCCTGTTCTGAATTCGTGCTGACGGTGCCCACAATCCTTTGTATCACCGCAACGAGCAAGACATTCGTCCCGCTCTGTCTCGGCAAGATATCTATAGCCGAGGTCGAGACATCGCCTCGGTGACCTGATGTGGGCGACGAAGCTTGTTCGTCAAACCTTTAGGCGAAGCCAGATTTACGCTGCGTGAGTCCCAACTCTACGGCTAACGCGACTGAGGTTCCTTTTTGTTGCCGCGGGTGTCGTTCGGGTTGGGCTTGCCCATCCTATGAAGTTCGGTCTCCTTCTCCTTTTCGACAGCGGCCTCCTTCTGTCCCAGATCGGCTTCCTGCTGCATGTGCTTCTTCGGACCTTCGTCCTGTTTTCGAGATGTCATTGTCTCCGTCTCCAATGGTGTTCAGATTGGAAGGACAACGTTATGCGAGCGGCTAGGTTCTGCAATGTTGTCGAGAATCAACCTATCGGTCCTGGAGGTCTGCGATGTGAGTATTTGGTAGTGCTTCGTGACTGTTGCAGCCTCCTTTTCGAGGTCTTGGGAACCTCGCAGGATTTCCTGAAGTCCACTTCGAAAAAACCGCTAAATACCCCGAGCAGGTAATTGTTCGAACCCACCAGTTATTCGCGCTTGCCGGTGATACCCTAAGTGGCTGTGGGATGGCTCTGCGATCGCGCCAGGCAACTCGGCGACGTGAAGCGTAAAGCAAATGAGAT
>JBKOZY010000192.1:0-3169 GCA_046726135.1 Pseudomonadota bacterium
GTCGAAGGCCTCGAGCGGCTCGTTCTTCATGATGTCCATCAGCGCCTCGCGGGTCATGACTCGGCCGGCACGGCGGGCCAGAGCGAGGAGGAGGCCGAATTGATGACTGGTCAGCGGCCGCGGCTCGCCATCGAGGCGCACCTCGCGGGCATTGCTGTCGATCTCGAGCCGGCCGAAGCGGAGGATGCTCTCGGGGACGGCGCGGCCAGGCCTGAGAATGGCCCTGAGCCTCGCCAGCAATTCGCGCGGCTCGAAGGGCTTCGGCAAATAGTCGTCGGCACCCATTTCGAGGCCGATGACCCGGTCCATGGCATCGCCGCGCGCCGTCAGCATGAGGATCGGGATGCTGCCGCGCTGGCGCAGCTGGCGGCACACGTCGATCCCGTCCATGTCGGGCAGCATCAAGTCGAGCACGACGATGTCGAAGCTGTCGCTCGCCTGCATCTGCAGCCCGGCGGCGCCATTGGCGGCACGCGAGACGCGAAAGCCGGACTGGCCGAGATAGTCCGACACCATCTCGGCCAGGCGGCCATCATCCTCGATGAGCAGGATGCGGTCGCTCACGTTTCAGCGTTCATCCGCGGTGCCACCATGAGCGCCAGAAAGCCCTGCGCTCACGCCATTCGTCAAGCTTCTCCTCAAGCTTGCGGCGCTGCTCGACGCTCAGAACGTCGGCCGAATCGGCCAACCCCTGGGCGATGCGGCGGCTGCCGGCGTCGAGATTGGCCATCTGCTCCGACCGCAGCTGCTCGATGGCGGCCCGGTCGATGGTCGGGGCGGTGAGCAGCTCGCGGGCGCGCTCGCGGGCCGATTTGATCTTCTCATGCAGCGGGACGAGATCCTTCACCGTGGCTTTCATGATGGCGCGCAGCTTGTCGGTCTGCTCGTTGGTGGCGTCGACCTCGATGGCGAGATGACGCACCATGCGATCCGCTCGCTCCTCGGCCTGGGCCGGGTCGAAATCATGGCCGCCCATGAAATGGACCGGCATCGCCGAGCCGTTGTAGTCGCTCACCGCATTGCTGGCGGCCGCCCCGGTCAATGCCGCGGCGAGCGCGATGGTCGGCAGGATCAGCCAGTGCCTTCCGCCCTTCACCGGCTGCGGAGACGTGTCAGGCGCGGAAACGGGGTCGAGATGATCGCTCATTGTGCTCTCCTTCGGTTGAGGCAATCGACGAAGCAGATCCAGTTCGGCGATGTCCTGGCGGTCTCCGTTTTGTAAAGAAGTGTAAAGCGAGGCAGTCGGCAGATAGGCAGTAGGCAGTGCGCCGTGCTCTTGCCTACTGCCTACTGCCTACTGCCGCAAATGACATCCGGGGGTGCGGCTGCCGGCGAGGTACTCGTCAATGATCTGACGATAGCGAGTCGGCCCGAAGCTCGGGAAATGGCCGCCATGGACGACCTCGACGGAAAGGCGGCGCAGCATCGCCATGGTCGTGGCATAATCCGCAGGATCGGAGTGATAGGTGTCGTCGATCAGCGGACCGTCATAGATGATGTCGCCGGAGAGGAGGATGCCGGTCTTCGCTTCGAAGAGCGCGATGCCGCCCGGCGAGTGTCCCGGGGTGTGGATGACCTCGAAGGCGCGGTTGCCGAGATCGATCAGGTCGCCATGGCGGAGAATGCGCGTGGCCGGTGCCGGTGCGATGCGATAGGCGGCCGCCTCCCAGCCGCGCGGCGGGGAAACGAACATTTCATCGGTGGCGTAGCGATCGGCGAGCGTCCAGTCGGGTCGCGGGTCGGCGAGGATCGTCGCTTCGGAGGCTTCGACACGCCGGTCGTCAAACTCGTGATGGCAGCCGATATGGTCGAAATGGGTGTGGCTCGCGGCACAGACGATCGGGCGACCGGTGACCAGCGGGACGTGGCGCCGCAGGCTGAAATGACCGAGGCCGGTGTCGAACAGCAGGTCGCGGTCGCGGCCACGCACATGCCACATGTTGCAGCGGTAGAAAGGCTTGATCCATGGCTCGTGGATGAGCGTGACATCGTCGCTCATGCGGATGGTCTCGTACCAGTCGCCGGGATCGACAAAGTCGGTCGGGGACACTTTCACCTCGTCGTGACGATCACGTTCTCGGGGTCGCAGGATAAAGCGAGGCGCATGCCGACAGCAATCGTCGGGCCGGGCGGGACCTTGGCTTCGAACAGGATCGCCGGGTCGCGCAGCGACACCGCGGTGACCCGCCGGAAGCTGCCTTGGAACACCACGCGTGAGACCTCGGCATCGCCAAGATGGAGGGCCTGGCGCGGCTCGCCGAAATGGAGGTGCTCCGGCCGCAGCGACAGGAGGATCGGCGCGCCGAGCGGCGCCTCGGCTGCAATGCGGAAATCGCCAAGGCTGGTCGACGCCAGCACCGCTCCTTCCGTCCGCTCGATGACGGCTGCCTCGAGCGCGGTGCTGTCGCCCATGAAGGAAGCGGCGAAGCGGCTCGCCGGGCGGGCATAGACCCGCTCGGGCGGTCCATCATCCTCGATCCGCCCGCGGTTCATCACCACGCAATGATCGGCCAGCGCCATGGCTTCTTCCTGGTCGTGGGTGACATGGACGAAGGCGGTGCCGACGCGGTGCTGGAGGGCCTTGAGCTCGTCCTGCATCTGGCGCCTGAGCTTGAGGTCGAGCGCGCCGAGCGGCTCGTCGAGCAACAGAACGGCCGGCTCGACGACCAGCGCGCGGGCGAGCGCCACGCGTTGCCGCTGACCACCGGAAAGCTGATGCGGCCGCTTGCCGGCAAGCCCGGCGAGGCCGACAAGGGCCAGGGCGGCGCCGACGCGGTCATGGCGCTCCTGCCGGTCGATCCCGCGCATCATCAGGCCGAAGCCGACATTCGATTCAACCGACATATGGGGAAAGAGGGCATAGTCCTGAAACACCGTGGCAGTGGGCCGCTGTTGCGGGCCGAGCATGGTGCAATCCGCGCCATTGATCAGCACACGTCCGCTGGTCGGGACGACAAAGCCGCCGAGGATCGACAGGAGCGTGGTCTTTCCCGAGCCGGAAGGACCGAGCAGCACGGTATAGGCGCCCGGCGCGATGGTGAGCGAGACACCGTCAAGCGCCACGGCGTCGCCGTAGCGATGGTGAAGGTCGTTGATTTCGACCAGGGCATCGGTCACGGACGCCTCCGGAAGATCACGAGCTCGGCAATGATGGCGAGCAGGATGGAGA
>JBKOZY010000193.1:0-2259 GCA_046726135.1 Pseudomonadota bacterium
GGCATGGAGTGCCGGTGTTCGTCGATGCCGCCTATATGGTCTATCCGCCGGCGTTGATGGGGAGCTATCTCAAGCGCGGCGCCGACCTCGTGGCGATCAGCTCCAAATATTTCGGCGGACCCAATGCCGGAGGGTTCGTCATCGGCAGCGAGGAGCAGATCGCGTCGATCGCGGCATTCGATTTCACGCGATACGAGTCCGGGCGCTACCGCAAATTTGGCCGGGCGCTGAAAATGGACCGGCAGATGGCGGCGGCGGTGGTGCTGGCGCTCGAGGAATGGCTCGCCTGCGATCATGCAGCGCGACTTCATAGCGATGAACGCCGGGCGGCGATGTTGTCGGAAGCCTTGCGCGGGATTGCCGGGCTCACACTCGAGCCGAAATTCTTCACCATGGATGAGCGGTTCATCGACGGACCGCCCGTCAATTGCCTGCTGGTGACGTTCGATCCAGCGCAATGCAGCCTGGCCGCAGGCGATGTCGCGACAGCGCTGGCGGAGGGCGACCCGCGGATCCTGGCGGTACAGGAGGGAACGCGGATCGGTTTCGTCACCGATGTGCTGAGCGACGCCGAGGCCGCAGTAATCGGCCAGCGGCTGCGCGCGCTGCTCAAGACTTGAACCGAGCAATCAACGGCGCGTCAACGAGCCGAGAATGCCGCGGACAAGGACATCGCCGAGATTGCGCACCACCATTGAGCCGACCTGGCGACCGACGCTGCCGGCGACGTTCTTGACGAAGCGCTCGGACGCCGTTTCGCGTTCACGTCCGGGACCCCGCTCCTGGCGCGCCTGGCTGGCGGCTTCCTTGGCTGCCTGCTTCTCGGCGGCGGCCGCTGCCGCCGCGTCGTCGCGGGCCTTGGTTTTGGCGGCCAGCTTTTCATAGGCCGACTCGCGGTTCACCGTCTCGTCATAGAGCCCATAGGTCGGGCTTTGCTTGATCGCCTGAAGGCGCTCGGCGTCGGTGATCGGACCCAGGCGGCTCGACGGCGGCCTGACCATGGTGCGCTCCACCATGGTCGGCACGCCCTTGAGATCGAGCACCGAGACCAACGCTTCGCCCTTGGCCAGCTCGGTGATCGCCTGCTCGGTGCTGAAGGCAGGATTCTGACGGAAGGTGGTAGCGGCCGCCTTCACCGCCTTCTGGTCGCGCGGGGTGAAGGCGCGCAGCGCATGCTGGATCTTGTTGCCGAGCTGGGCCAGCACCGTCTCCGGAACATCGAGGGGATTCTGGGTGACGAAATAGACCCCGACGCCCTTGGAGCGGCTCAAACGCACCACCTGCTCGATTTTCTGGAGGAGCCCGGGTGGTGCATCGGTGAAGAGGAGATGGGCCTCATCGAAGAAGAAGACGAGCTTGGGCTTCTCCGGGTCGCCGACCTCCGGCAGATCCTCGAAGATTTCAGACAGCAGCCACAGCAGGAAGGTCGCGTAAAGCTGCGGCGAGCCCATCAGCTTGTCGGCGGCGAGGATGTTGACATAGCCTCGTCCGTCGCGGGTGGTGCGCATGAGATCGTGAATGTCGAGCGCCGGCTCGCCGAAGAAGTTCCCGCCGCCCTGCTCCTCCAAAACGACGAGGCGACGCTGGATGGCGCCGATGGTCTGGGCGCCGACATTGCCGTAGTCGGTGGTGATGGACTTGCCGCGGGCAGCGAGGTCGGAGAGCAGCGACCGCAAGTCGGGGAGGTCGAGAAGGAGGAGCCCCTCCTCATCGGCAATGCGGAAGGCGATGTTGAGCGCACCTTCCTGTGCCTCGGTCAATCCCATCAGGCGGGACAGCAGCAATGGCCCCATTTCCGAGATGGTGGTGCGGATCGGATGGCCCCGCTTGCCGAACAGATCCCAGTAGATGGTCGGCGTGGCAGCGAAACCATAGTCGTCGAGGCCGATCTCCTTGGCGCGCGCCAGCAGCGCGTCCGAGGATTGGCCGGCTTGCGAGATGCCCGAAAGATCACCCTTGATGTCGGCTGCGAAAACCGGCACGCCCATCGCCGAGAATCCCTCCGCGAGGATTTGCAGCGTCACCGTCTTGCCGGTCCCGGTGGCGCCGGTGATCAGGCCATGCCGATTGGCCAGCGGCAAGAAGAGAACTTCTTTCGTGGTGCCGCTGGCGCCAATCAGAATGCAATTGTCGGTCATCGGCGAAATCCTCGTATCGTCGCCTGGCCGGGATCTTTTCCCCATGCTTTGGCCTTTCGAATCGTGCCCCGGCAATCTGCTATAAAAGCCTCATTGCTGCAAACGATCAACGTATAAGGAC
>JBKOZY010000194.1:0-7131 GCA_046726135.1 Pseudomonadota bacterium
GGAAGCGAAGCTCAAGCCCAATCTTGCCGGCTGGTTCGTCGGGCAGGTCATCAAAGCGACAGGCGGGAAGGCCAATCCGCAGGCCGTCAACGCCCTGGTGCGGCGGAAGCTCGGGGTCGAACAGGCGTAGAGTGGCGTAGAGGGGTAGGGGAGAGGCAATGTCAGCACATTTCGGTCGGCCGGACGGCTCGCGGCACGTCCCAGTGCTGCCGGGCACCAAAGCGCGGACGCCGCTGCGTCCACCGGTTGCGGCGCCGGCGGCCGCGCCGCGGCATGCAGAGCCCGCGTCGACGGTGGTTCCCGACGGGGTGAAGCCGCGCCGGAAACGACGCCACGGGGGCAGCCGGATTGCCTGTCTTGCGGGGTTGGCGCTGACGCTGGCGGCACTGGCCGCGGGGTTCCTGTCGCGCCTCTATCTGTCGCTCGACGTGTTCAGCAACTTCACGCCCCAGCTCGCGGTCGCGGCCGGGGCCTTCCTGATCGCCTTTTTCCTGCCTGGCATGCGCCTGACCTTCGCGATGGTCCTTATCCTTGCGGGGATTGCCGGCGTTGGCGTCTTCGCGCGCCATGAAAGCAGCCGGATCGCCGCGCTACCCGCTTATGCGGCGGAGGGCGGCGAGAGCCCGCTCCGGCTCATGTCGTTCAACGCCCATCTCTCCAACACCAACTCTCAGGCAGTGGCCGAGGAGGTCGAGCGGCAGGATCCCGATGTGGTCGTGCTGATCGAGCTTGGTCCGGAAAAGCAGGTTGTCGCCGATCGCCTCGCGGCGCGCTATCCGCATCGCGCCGAGTGCATGGCAACTGCGAATTGTCACATGCTGTTGCTGTCGAAGATCCCGATCTCGGCCGTCGACATCAAGGGCGATTGGCAGGGTCCGCCCTACATCAGGGCAAGGCTTGGCGGGGCATTTGACGGCCTCAATATCATCGCCGTTCACACCGTCCGGCCGCCCTGGTACCGGGTCCAGAATCAGCAATTCGAGGAGCTGGTGTCGCTGATCCACGAAGTGGAGGGCCACAAGGTGGTGATGGGAGACTTCAACGCAACCCCGTTCTCGCGGCTCAATCGGCAGTTTGCGGTGTCGAGCGGCCTCAACCGCATCACCTGGCTGCCGTCATGGCCGGCGTACTTCGCATTGCCGCAACTCGGCATCGACCACATCTTCCTGTCACCTGGACTGCGCGTTCTCAAGGAGCCGGTGATCGGTGAAAGCGCTGGTTCGGACCATTATCCCGTCATTGCGACGGTGGGGGTGCCGAACTGACCCCGGCAGTGATGCCGAGTCCTTTCAGGTAGACCAGGACCCCGGCCTCGAGCAGATCCTCTGCCGACATGGGCGTCGTGCGGCCGGCATTGTCGGCGAGGGCAAATAATGAGGCGATGCCGTGGGCGAGCGACCAGATGTGAAGGCTCATCATCAGGGCCGGCGGCCGGTCCCGCTCCGGCAACGTCCGGCAGAGCGCCTCGGCGGCCTGGCGCAGGACGGCGAAGGCACGGTCGGCGGCCAGCCGCAACCCCGGCGAGGCATCGGGCGGGACACCGGCCTCGAACATTGCGGCATAGAGCGCCGGCTCGCGGCGCGCAAAGCCGAGATAGGCGCGCCCGACCGCTTCGAGTGCTGCCATGGGATTGGGCTGGCCCTGGTCGAAGGCAGCCTCGAGCGCGACGGCGAAGCTCTCGAAGCCGCGCTGGGCGACGTCGGCAAGGAGGGCGTCGCGGTCGCGGAAATGGCGATAGGGCGCAGCGGGGCTCACTCCCGCCGCCCGCGCCGCCTCGGCAAAGGTGAAGCCGCCGGGACCCTTGGCGGCGATGAGGTCGAGGGCCGCCCGGATCAGATCTTCCCTCAGATTGCCGTGATGATACCCTCGGCGGCGGAAGCCGCTGCCATGTCTCGACCAGCCCATGATGGCAATCCTTACATGAGTTCGCCCCCCGCTTCGAGAGTGGGGCGATGACGGCTGCGACGCTCCACCCGGTCAAACCCGAGGAGGAGGGCATGCGGCTCGACCGCTGGTGCCGTCTGCGCTTTCCCGGGCTCACCAATGCCTATCTCAACAAGCTCCTGCGGACGGGGCAGGTCCGCCTCGACGGGGCGCGGGTCAAGGCCAATGCCCGTCTGGCCGCCGGGCAGGAGGTGCGGCTGCCGCCGCTCGTCTTCCCGACGCGTCCTCGAGACGAACCGCCGGCCGCGGCGCCGCTCAAGCCCAAGGACCGGGCGTTGCTCGAAGGGATGATCCTTTACAGCGATGACGACATTCTGGTGCTGAACAAGCCGATGGGCCTTGCCGTCCAGGGCGGGACGCGAACCGCGCGGCATATCGACGGGCTCCTCGAATCCTGGGCAAGCGAGCTTGGCGAGCGTCCGCGCCTGGTCCACCGCCTCGACCGCGATACGTCCGGCGTGCTGGTGGTGGCACGGCGGCGGCACGTGGCATCGGCTCTGGGGCGGCTGTTCGCCACCCGCAAGGTCGAGAAGGACTATTGGGCGGTCGTCCAGGGGGTGCCGCATCCGCGCGAGGGCAGGGTGGATGTGCCGCTCGTGAAGCAATCAGGCCCCAAGGGCGATCGCATGCGGGACGCGACCGGCCAGAAGGAGGGCCAGCGCTCGGTCACCCATTACCGCACCGCCGACCAGGCTGGTCAGGCCTTTGCATTCATGGTGCTCCAGCCCCATACCGGACGGCAGCATCAATTGCGGGCCCATATGGCCCATATCGGCCACCCGATACTCGGTGACAACAAATATGGCGGCGACCGGGCAGTGCCGGCGGCAATCGCCAACCGGCTGCACCTCCATGCCCGGCGGATCGTGTTTCCCCATCCGCGGACCGGCAAGCCGGTCTCGGTGGTGGCGCCGCTCTCCGATACGATGCGTGCGACCTTCGAGACGCTCGGCTTCGAGGATCCGGCATGAAACGATTCTATCGGACTGCAGCGGTTGGGGAGGGAGGGCCGCCCCATCCGCTGCTGCTCGACGGCAAGCCGGTGCTGACGCCACAGCGCCAGCAGCTCGCGCTGCCGAACCGCGGGCTGGCGGAGGCGCTGGCCGGGGAGTGGCAGTCGCAGGGCAGCGAGCTCGTGCCGGCGAAGATGCCGCTGACCCGGCTCGCCCATGGCGCCATCGACCTCATCGCACCCGATCCGTCACGGGCGATCGACGAGATCACAGCCTATGCCGGAAGCGATCTCCTATGCTACCGAACCGAGTCTCCGGTTGCGCTGGCGGCGCGGCAGGCGAAGATGTTCGATCCGATCCTCGCCTGGGCGGCGGATCATCTGGGCAGCGGGTTCGAGACGGTCGTCGGGGTGATGCCGCGCGATCAGCCGGCCGAGACGGTGGCCGCGGTTTCACGATTGCTTTCCGCCAACGACCCCTTCCGGCTCATCGCGCTTCATGCCATCACCACCCTGACGGGATCGGCCATCCTGGCATTGGCGCTCGCCGAAGGGCGGATTGGCGCGGAGGAGGCCTGGACGGCGGCGCATGTCGAGGAGGATTGGCAAATCGCGCAATGGGGCGAGGATGCCGAGGCGGCGCAGCGCCGGGCTGCCCAGAAGGTCGAGTTCCTCGCGGCGTGCCGGCTGCTCGATCTCATTGGAGGGCGTTAGGCGATGCAGGAAATCCTGAAAGAGCTCGAAGAACGGCGGGCGGTGGCGCGGGCCGGCGGCGGCGCCAAGCGCATCGAGGCACAGCATGCCCGCGGCAAGCTCACGGCGCGCGAGCGGCTCGAGCTCCTCCTCGATGAAGGATCCTTCGAGGAATTCGACATGTTCGTCGAGCACGGTTGCACCGATTTCGGCATGGAGGCGACGAAGATCCCCGGCGATGGCGTGGTGACAGGCTGGGGCACCGTCAATGGCCGCGCCGTGTATGTATTCGCCAAGGATTTCACGGTCTTCGGCGGGTCGCTGTCGGAGGCGCATGCCCGCAAGATCATCAAGATCCAGGATATGGCTCTGCGCAACCGAGCTCCGATCATCGGGTTGTTCGATGCCGGCGGGGCTCGCATTCAGGAGGGGGTGGCGGCGCTCGGAGGCTATGGCGAAGTGTTCCAGCGCAATGTCCTGTCCTCCGGCGTCATTCCGCAGATCTCGGTGATCATGGGCCCCTGTGCGGGAGGCGATGTCTATTCGCCGGCGATGACCGACTTCATCTTCATGGTGAAGGGGACAAGCTACATGTTCGTCACCGGCCCCGATGTGGTGAAGACGGTGACCAATGAGACCGTGACGGCGGAGGAGCTCGGCGGCTCGAGCGTGCACACGACCAAGTCGGCGATCGCCGACAAGGCCTATGAGAACGATGTCGAGGCGCTGCTGCAGATGCGCCGGCTCATCGATTTCCTGCCCTCGTCGAATATCGCGCCGGTGCCCGAGATCCCGTCACGCGATCCGCCCGACCGCATGGAGATGTCGCTCGACACGCTGGTGCCGGCCAATCCCAACCAGCCCTATGACATGAAGGAGCTGATCTTCAAGATCGTCGATGACGGCGACTTCTTCGAAATCCAGGAGGCATTTGCCGGCAATATCATCGTCGGCTTCGGGCGCATCGAGGGACGCACTGTCGGCTTCGTGGCCAACCAGCCGATGGTGCTGGCCGGCGTTCTCGACTCCGATGCCGGGCGCAAGGCGGCACGGTTCGTGCGCTTCTGCGACTGTTTCGGCATTCCGATCGTGACCTTCGTCGATGTGCCGGGTTTTCTGCCGGGCACCGCCCAGGAATATGGCGGTCTCATCAAGCATGGCGCCAAGCTGCTGTTCGCCTTCGCCGAGGCGACGGTCCCCAAGGTGACGGTGATCACCCGCAAATCCTATGGCGGCGCTTATGTCGTCATGTCGTCGAAGCACATTCGGGGCGATGTCAATTATGGTTGGCCGACCGCCGAGATCGCGGTCATGGGCTCGAAGGGCGCAGTCGAGATTCTCTACCGATCCGAGCTCAAGGACCCCGAGCGGATCGCGCGGCGCATCCGCGATTACGAGGAGCGCTTCGCCAATCCTTTCGTCGCCGCCGAGCGGGGGTTCCTCGATGAGGTGATCATGCCGCATTCGACCCGCAAGCGGATCGCCCGGGCGCTTGCGGTGCTGCGCCACAAGACGCTCGAGAATCCCTGGAAGAAGCACGACAATATTCCGCTTTAGGCAGTAGGCAGTAGGCAGTAGGCAGTAGGCAGTAGGCAGTAGGCAGTAGGGAAGAGCACCGCTCACTGCCTATTGCCTAATGCCTACTGCCGCCTATACCTCTTTCTCATGAACCGCGCGGCGCCCTTTGTCTGCCTCGACGACAGCCTGTCCGGCCGGAGGCTGCTGTTCGAGCAGCCGGTCGAAATCCTGTCCGCATCGACACCGCAGGAAGCCCTGGCTGTCCTCGACCGGATGGAGAGGCTGCGCCAGTCAGGCCTCGAGCTGGCCGGCTATTTCGCCTATGAGCTGGGCTATGTGTTCGAGCCGCGTCTACTCCCGCTGCTACCCGAGGGTCGCCGGGTGCCGCTCATCAATTTCGGTGCTTTCGAGACAGCGCGGTCGGGCGATGTGCCAGGCAATGACGGGCAGGCGCTGGTCACCCGGCTCGAACCCCATTGGCCGCCGCAGAGCTATGCGGCGCGCTTCGAGAGGGTGCGCGACTACATAGCGGCGGGTGATGTCTACCAGATCAACCTGACCTTTCCGCTCAATGGCGAGCTGCAGGGCGACCCGCTCGCGCTCTATCGGGCGTTGAGAAAGCGGCAGCCGGTGGCGCATGGCGGGGTGGTGGCGCTCGGGGCGGAGACCATTCTGTCGCTGTCGCCCGAGCTATTCTTCGAGCTGCAGCGTGGGGTGGTCCGCAGCCGCCCGATGAAAGGGACGGCGCGGCGCGGCCTTGGTCCGCATGAGGACATGATGATCGCCCGCGATCTCAAGGAGGACGAGAAGCAGCGCGCCGAGAATTTGATGATCGTCGATCTTTTACGCAACGATATCGGCCGACTGTCGCGGATCGGCACGGTGCGGGTGCCGCAGCTCTTCACCGTCGAGACCTACAACACGCTCCACCAGATGACCTCGACGGTCGAGGGCGAGATCGCCGGACCGCTCGCCGTTCGCGAGATCCTGGCGGGGCTGTTCCCCTGCGGATCGGTGACGGGCGCGCCGAAGATCCGGGCGATGGAGATCATTCGCGAGCTCGAGGCCACGCCGCGCGGGGTCTATTGCGGAGCCATCGGCCACATCGCTCCTGATGCCAGCATGCGGTTCAACGTTGCCATCCGCACGCTGACCGTCTTCCCCGACAACAAGTTCCTGCTCAATGTCGGATCGGGACTGGTTGCCGATTCGCGCGCCGACACCGAATATGACGAATGCCTGCTCAAAGCCCGCTTCCTGAACGACAGCATCGCGATCTCGGCCTGATCGAGACCATGCTGTGGACGCGCGAGAGCGGCATTGCGCTGCTGCCGCTCCACCTTGCGCGCCTGACGCGGTCGGCGGCGGCTTTGCGCTTTCCTGTCATGATCGAGGAGGTCGTCGAGGCGGTTCAGGCGGCGGTCGCCAATACCCTCGAGGACCGCCTGCGGCTGCGGCTGGTCGTGAAATCCGACGGGTCGCCGTCGCTTGCCGTCGCGCCCGAGCCGGTCATGCCGGAGGGCGCGCTTTGGCGGGTGGCGATTGCCGAGAGGCGGCTCGATCCTGCCGATCCGCTGATCCGTCACAAGACGACCGCGCGCCAGCATTATGACGAGGCCCGGGCCATCGCCACGGCCGGCGGGGCCGAGGAAGCGCTGTTCCTCAATGGCGCCGGAGAGGTCTGCGAGGGGGCGATCACCTCGGTGTTCGTCGAGCGCGAGGGCGTGCTGCTGACGCCGGCACTCGAATGCGGGCTGCTTCCAGGCGTGCTGCGGGAGAGCCTCATCGGCTCAGGAAAGGCGCAGGAAGCACGGCTCAAGCTCGCCGAACTTGCCGGCGGCTTCTATCTCGGCAATGCGGTGCGCGGGCTCGTTCGGGCCCGGCTCGCCGAAGGACCGTCGCGGCGGGCGATGAGATCATAATCGTCGGCGTCATAGACCTCGGCCTCGACGAGATCGCCGGGTCGCAGGCCGCGCTCGTGCGGGAGGAAGACCTTGCCATCGATCTCCGGGGCGTCCCATGGC
>JBKOZY010000195.1:0-3109 GCA_046726135.1 Pseudomonadota bacterium
GTAGGCAGTAGGGCGCAGGTCACTGCCTAGTGCCTAGTGCCTATTGCCCCCGCAACTCATGCGACGTCCTGCACGGTGATGATGCGAAAGGTGCGCATCTCCTCATCCTGCTCGCGGATCGAGACATATTCGCCCGGACGAAACCGCTCCGTCGAGAAGCGGTAGCCGGCCTCGTCGGCATTGTCGTCGCCATGAATGTCGTAGTGAAACGCCCAGGCGCCACCCGGGCGATGAACGAGGTGGCCGATCTCGTCGGCCTCGCCCTCCCAAAAGCGGCGAACCCGGCACTGGTCGCGGTGCTTCTTCCACTCGGAGGGATCGAGGCGGCCCTCATGGTCGAGGGGGGCGGTGAATTCATAGCCGCGGCTGCGGCTGCCATTGGGAAAGTCCTTGGTCCGGCCGAGCTCGACCCTCACTCGCTTAAGCGCCATGGCGTCCTCCTTGCTCCAGGCTTCATGATGCCTCCCAGCCGGTGATCCTGGCAACGCTCTCGGGCGTCAGAAGATGACGACCGATCCCGCGTTGCGGAAGGGTCGACGCCAATGCCGGCCGGGCAAGCAGCAGGAGCGCGGTCATGGTCGCAGGTATCCCTGACACGGGATCGAGGCTGAGCGGCGTCAACTCCTCGCGGGTTTGGACATAGGGGCCGGCCGAACCGATAAGCCAGCCAATGGTCTTGAGAATTTCGATACGCGAGCGGGTGCGGGCAGCAATGCCGAGCAGCGCCTGGAGGCCTAGGCGGGTGCGGATGCCGGGGTCGGCCCGGACAATGGCGGCGACCGGCTCGCCGCAGGAAATCGCGAGCACCAGGCCGGTCAGATCAGCGCCGGCGAAATAAGCCGTCATCGGCTCGACCAGCCGGGGATTGCAGTCGACGAAATGGGCGGCCCCGGCGGTCTTGACATAGTCGAAGGAGATGGCGCCGTGCCAATCGAGGCGGGCGCCGATCGCCGCCACGTCGCGCTCGACCGGGTCCAGCGGGATCGTCTGCTTGAGCGCCGGCCCGCCCCCTGCCCCGGCCATCAGCTGGGCGAAGGCAGCGATGCCGATCAGCCGGCCATGCTGGAACACCGCCTGCACATGCTCGGTCGGACCATCGAGCCATTGCTGCAGCAGGATGGCGGCGCGACGGCTGGCGAGCGCCGAGCGCGCCGCCGCAAGCTCGGCTTGGCCGCGGATGACGAAGGTGCCGCGGCTGGCGGTGCCGATGCTCGCCTTGAGCACATAGGGAAAGGTCAGGCCGGGAGGCATGGCGTCGAGCGACGGCAGGATCTCGGTTTGCGGCTGGGCAATCCCGAGCGTCCCGAGAAGCTGGCTGAAGGCAGCCTTGTCGAGGGCGGCGAGATAGCTGTCGAAGGACGGGATGGCGAGCCGGGTCAACGCCGCGAGCCGGTCGCGCGCCTTGGCGAACACCAGGCCCTGCTCGTGGATCGGCAGCAGCACGTCGAAGCGCTCGCGGGCCAGCAGATCACCGATGAAGGCGAGATAGCCGTCGGGATCCTCGCCGATGCCGGGACAGCGGTGAACGCGGGCAACGAAGCGTGAGAACCGACCGAGGCATAACGGCTCGGGATCGCAGATCTCGATCGTGTGGCCGGCGAGGCCAAGCGCGGTGATCGCCTCGCGCGCCGAGGTGCTGTTGCCCTCCGACAGCAGGACCCGCATGCCGTTAGAACAGGGTGGGTGGACCTGACAACATCATGCTCTAGCTCCGCTGAGGTTCCTTCTGCTTGCGCGTATCGGCAGGCGCGCGATCGGGCTCGGGCTGCAGCGGCGGGAGCAGCGGCGCACGACCGGTCCGGGCCCGGTGGTCGCGCGCGATATAGGTGTAGACGGCGGGGGTGACGAACAGGGTGAAGATGGTGCCGATGGTCATGCCGGCCGCGATGACCAGACCGATGTCGAAGCGGCTCCTGGCACCGGCGCCCCTGGCGATAAGAAGCGGCACCATGGCGACCACCATGGCGGCGGTGGTCATCAGGATCGGGCGGAGACGGACGGCGGCAGCATGGATGATGGCCTCGCGCCGGTCATATCCCTCATCCTCCTGGAGGCGGTTGGCGAATTCGGTCATGAGGATGCCGTGCTTGGAGATCAGCCCGATCAGGGTGACGAAGCCGATCTGGGTATAGATGTTGACGGTCGCCGCGCCGAAGCTCATCGGCAGCAGGGCGCCGAAAATCGAGGTCGGCAGGGCGACGAGAATGATGAAGGGATCGCGGAAGCTCTCGAATTGCGCCGCGAGCACAAGGAAGATCACGATCAGCGCGAAGACGAAGGTGAGCACCAGCGAGTTGCCTTCCTGGACAAATTGGCGGCTCTCGCTCTGGAAGTCGTAGGTGAAGCCCTCGGGCAGGATCTCCACCGCCTTGGCGCGCAGGAAGTCGATGACCTCGCCGAGGGTGCGGCCGGGGAACGGCACGCCGGAGAGCGTCGCCGAATTGAGCTGCTGAAAGGTCGTCAACGCATTCGGCTGGACGGTGCGCTCGATCGAAGCGACGGCCGACAGCGGCACCAGCTGACCGGTGGCGGTGCGCAATTCGTAGCGCTTCAGCCATTCGGCACTGAGCCGGTAATCGCGTGGCACTTGCGGGATCACCTGATAGCTGCGGCCCGCCAGATCGAAGCGGTTGACATAGTTGCCGCCGAGCAAGGTGGCGAGCGCGGTGCCGATATCGGCCATGGAGAGGCCGAGGCGGTTGGCCTTGGCGTGGTCGATCCTGAGCTCGACCTGCGGCGTGTCGAACCGCAGGTCGCTGTCGGTGAAGATGAAAAGGCCGCTCTTGTCGGCCTCGGCCTTCATCTTGTCGAGGACGCCGGAGAGCTGCTGGAAATCGGCGGTGGTGGTGATGACGAATTGCAGCGGCGCCCCGCCGGTGTTGCCGGGAAGCGCCGGCGGCGAGAAGGCGAAGACCTGGATGCCGGCGACGCTGGCGAGCTTGGGCTGCAGGTCCTGCAGGATCTGCTTCTGGTCCTTGCTGCGCTCACCCCAGGTCTTGAACAGGATGCCGGAGAAGCCCGAGGTAACGCCTTGGAAGCCGTTGATGGCGAACCAGTTGGACTTTTCGGCAACCGTGTCGAACACCTTGCCGAGCTCATCGGTGTAGTG
>JBKOZY010000196.1:0-3239 GCA_046726135.1 Pseudomonadota bacterium
GTCGTACATCTTGAGCTTGCGGGCTAGCCAGTTGCGATCAAGATCGGTGAGCGCAGCGGGCACCGCGTCGACGCCGAGACTTCGCGCCTCGCCGCCAAGGTAAATCGTGCCGTCATACATGGAGTCGCCGAGATTCTTGCCGGCGCTGCCGCAGATCACCATGCGGCCCCGCTGCATCATGAAACCGGTGAACGAGCCAGTGTCGCCACCGACGATGATCGTGCCGCCTTTTTGGTCGATGCCGGTGCGGGAGCCGACCGAGCCTTTGCAGACGATGTCGCCGCCCCGAATGGCCGCGCCGAATTGCGAGCCCGCATTCTTCTCGATGACGATGGTGCCGGCGAGCATGTTTTCCCCGCACGCCCAACCGACGCGGCCCTTGATCTTGACATTCGGCCCGTCGAGGAGGCCGCAGGCGAAGTAGCCGCAGGAGCCCTCGATATAGAGATTGAGGCGATTGAGGATTCCCACCGCGATCGAATGCTTGGAGCCCGGATTCTTGAGGACGATGGCTCCGTAGCCGCGCTTGATCAGGTCGCGAAGATTGATGTTGATCGCCTTGGTGTCGAGCCCCTCGCAGTCGATCTCGGCGCGCTTGTTGAAATCGACATCGGGAGCATCGGGATAGCCGAAGCCGACTTTTTCTTCCGAAATGTCGAAGAAGCGCTGCTGGGTGCGCCCACGCAGGCCCTCGGTATGCATGCCCATGTCGTGGGAGACATGGGCCTCCTTAGCGGTGACTATGCCCGCCATACGCGAACCTCCTCATCGTAAGGATCCCAGGTGTCGATCTCGTGGGGAATGACGGCGCGAATCGCCACTTCCTCGGAAGCGAGCGCCACGAGGTCATCGCTCTCATAAAGGACCATAGGCTTGGCAGCCATCGTGTCCTTGGCCATCCCGAGCTCATCGCGCGTCGAGACCAGATAAGTGAAGACGCCGTCGATGTCGTTGATCGAGGATTTGAGTGAATCTTCGAGTGTCGAGCCGTGTTCGAGATTGTAGGCGGTGTAAACCGCCAGCAGCTCGGAGTCACAGTTCGACATGAAGCGATGACCGCGCCGCTCATATTCGCGCCGCATCTGCCAGTAGTTGGTGATCTGGCCGTTATGGACGACGGCGATGTCGTTGTAGGGATACGCCCAATAGGGATGGGCCGAGCGGATATCGACATCCGACTCGGTCGCCATGCGGGTATGGCCGATGCCGTGCGTGCCCTTGAAATTGCGCAGGCGATACTGGTCAGCGACCCGCGCAGCATCGCCCAGATCCTTGACCAGTTCAAGGGCGTTGCCCATCGACAGGATCTCGGTGCCTTCGACATCCTCGACATAGTCGGCGAGCTTTTTCATGTCGCCGTTATAGTGGAGACGGTAGCGGTAGGCATATTCGGTCGCATCATCCTTCGCGATGATCTCGGCGCCCAGGCTCGCCAACCGTTCATCGACCTTGGCGCGGCGGCGCTTCACCTCCTCATGGATGTCGAAGCCTTTCGCCATGTCCTCCTGCTCGGCGACCTTGAAGCGCATAACATATTCATTGCGCCCGGGCATGCCGTAGATGGCGTAGCCGGTTGAGTCGGGGCCGCGATGCTTGAGCGACTGGAGCATCGCGGTGATTTCCTGTCCGATATTCCCGGCGCCGTTGCGATGGATCAATCCGGCGATGCCGCACATGTCAACTCTCCTTCCTTTGTTCCTCTTCTCCCGAGCAAAGCTTGGGAGAAACTCAAGGCAGGCAATTCAGGTACATGCTCAGATCCCACTCCGTCGAGGTGTGGAGGAAGCGTTCCCATTCGTCGCGCTTGTATTCATCGTAGAGGCGGTGCATTTCGCCGGGCAGCGCCGACTTGATCACGGGATCGTTCTTGAGCGCTTCGAGTGCATCGCCAAGAGTCATCGGCAGTTTCTTCACCTGCTTGCCGGCTTCCATCGCCTGATAGATGTTGCGCTCCTCGGGCTTGCCCGGATCGAGCTTGTTCTTGAGGCCGTCATCCATCGCTTTGAGGAGTGCCGCCGCCATCAGATGCGGGTTCACCATCGCGTCGACGGCGCGATATTCAAAACGGCCCGGCGCTGAGACGCGCAAACCGGTCGTGCGGTTCTGGAAGCCCCAATCGGCAAAGACAGGCGCCCAAAATCCCGTGTCCCACAAGCGGCGATAAGAGTTGACGGTCGAGCAGCCGATCGCGGTCAAGCCGCCCAAATGCTTGACGATGCCGCCGATCGCATTAAGGCCGATCTTGCCCGGCAGCTGGATATCGTCGGTGTCGGGCATGAAGGTATTGGTGCCGCCGCGGCGATACATATAGTTGTCTTCAAGGCCAGGCAGGTTCTTCGGATCGTTGCCGAGCTTCTTGAATTCGTCCCTGCCACCCTTCCACAGCGAAATGTTGTGGTGGCAGCCATTGGCCGACACGCCCATGAAGGGCTTGCACATGAAGCAGGCGATAATGTTGAACTCGCGCGCAACTTGAGCGCAGATCTGGCGATAGGTCGAGAGCCGGTCGGCGGTTCTCAGCGCATCGTCGTAGGTGAAGTTCAATTCGAGCTGACCGGGGGAATCCTCGTGATCGCCTTGGATCATGTCGAGTCCCATCTTGCGGCAATAGTCGATGACCCGCATGTAGACAGGCCTCAAGCTCTCGAACTGATCGATGTGATAGCAATAGGGCTTGGAATAGCCGCCGGCGGGATTGCCGCTATCGTCCTTCTTGAGCCACATCATCTCAGGCTCGGTGCCGTGCCGCAGCCGCAAGCCGTGGGCCTTCTCGAACTCGTCGTGAATGCGGCGCAGGTTTCCGCGGCAATCGGCGGTCAAATAGCCGCCGGGATTGTCGCGCTCCTCGCGATTGCGGAAGAGCGTGCAGAACATGCGAGCGACGCGCTTGTCCCAGGGAAGCTGCATGAAAGTCTCGGGCTCGGGCACACCGACGAGTTCCGCCGCTTCAGGACCGTAGCCCAGATATTCCCCGCGCCGGTTGAGGAAGAGATTGACGGTTGCGCCATAGACGAGCTGGAAGCCGCCATTGGCGACGTTCTCCCAGTGGTCGGCCGGGATGCCCTTGCCCATGATGCGCCCGGTGACCGAGACGAACTGCAGGTAGAGATACTCGATGCCGAGCTCGTCGATCTTCTCGCGAACTTCGGCGACCAGCTCCCGGCGGTGCGCCTCCGCGACGAATGCTTCGATGTCCATGGCCATTTCGTGCCCCTTCAATCCCCGTAGTCCTCGTAGCC
>JBKOZY010000197.1:0-3258 GCA_046726135.1 Pseudomonadota bacterium
ACCGCAGGCCGTTCCCATGATCGCGATGATGAGATTGCGGCAGACCACGCTGATCGTCTTCACGATTGCCCAATGCTCCCTAGCAGTGGCGCCGACTATGGCGGCGCAGAATGAATTTCAGCGGCTCAGCCGAGCCGGTGAATGAAAGAGGAATGCCCTGATCTGCCGCCGCTTGCGACGTCCGTATGTCCCTGTGGCAGCAGCCTTTGCCAATTCCCGCGAACTCCCCGTCGGCTTCGTGTCAAATGGTCGCAACACACGTCCGCCTAGCCGCGTTGATCAGCGACAAATTGGGCGGAATTGCGATTGACCGCTCTTCCCTCCCATGGTGTTCATTGGCGGCGATCGCGGGAACTCGGCGCGCGTGGTTTTGCCGCGCAGACAACCAATTGCGAGCATTGGGGGATTATGGTTCACACACACCGCCGCGCGGCGCGGCTGGATGACCTGCAGGGTAGGGATGGACAGGACAGCCGTGGGACTTCTTCCGAGGGCCAATGTACAATCTTCCCTTGATTGCACCGACATCGCGGTGAGAGGGGGCGCGCGGCGATGATCGGTCGGTGGGTTTGCATGCTCGTTGCCGCCCTGGCGTTGGTGGTTGCCGGCGAAGCGCGGGCGGCGCAGCCGATGCCCTGGGAAATCGGCCTCCAACCGGCGGCGACGCCGGTCATGGCCAATATCCAGAGTTTTCATGACGCGATGCTGGTCCTCTTGGCCCTGATCAGCGGCTTTGTTCTGCTGCTCCTGGTCTATGTGATCTTTCGCTTCAATGCCAATGCCAATCCGGTGCCGACCCGCACCACCCACAACACGCTGGTCGAGGTGGTGTGGACGGTCGTTCCGGTGCTGATCCTCATTGCCATCGCCATTCCATCGTTCCGGCTGCTCTATTTCCAGCGTGAGATCCCCAAGGCGGAGATGACGCTGAAGATCACGGGCAACCAGTGGAACTGGACCTATGACTATCCGGACAATGGCGCCATCAGTCTCACGGCTTTCGTCAAGCAGCGGGCCGACCTGAAGGAGGGCGAGCCCTATCTCCTCACCGCCGACACGCCGGTGGTGGTGCCGGTCAACAAGATCGTGCGGATCATCGTGACGGCGAGCGATGTGATCCATTCCTGGGCAATGCCGTCCTTCGGGGTGAAGATCGATGCGGTTCCCGGCCGGCTGAACGAGGACTGGTTCAAGGCGGAGAAGGCCGGAACCTTTTATGGCCAGTGCTCCGAGCTCTGCGGCAAGGACCATGCATTCATGCCGATCATGGTGCAGGTCGTGCCCGAGGCCGACTTCACCGCCTGGGCGGCCAAGGCCAAGTCGGCCGGGGTCGAGGAGGCCCAGAAATATCTGGCGGCACGGCTCGCCACGAACAGGCTCGTTGCGGTGGGCGAGTGAACGACAGGGCTGCCGCGGGCACCGGCGGCAGCATCGAGAGAGGTTGCGGAAGGATGACATACGAGCACGCTGTCGCGGGCGAGCATGCGGATCACCCCGTCGGGTGGCGGCGCTATGTCTATTCGACCAATCACAAGGACATCGGGACGATGTATCTCATCTTCGCCATCGTGGCGGGGGTGATCGGCGGCGTCCTGTCGATCGTCGTACGGATGGAGCTGCAGGAGCCAGGAATCCAGATCTTCCATGGTCTCGCTTCGATGGCCTATGGCTTCGCGCCCGGCGATGCGGCAATCGATGCCGGCAAGCACATCTACAACGTCTTCATCACCGCCCATGGCCTGCTGATGATCTTCTTCATGGTCATGCCGGCGCTGATCGGCGGGTTCGGCAACTGGTTCGTGCCGCTGATGATCGGGGCGCCCGACATGGCGTTCCCGCGGATGAACAACATCTCGTTCTGGCTGCTGCCGCCGGCGATGGTGCTGCTCCTGACCTCGATGTTCGTGGAAGGGCAGAGCGGGCCGGGTCCAGGCAACGGGTGGACCATCTATCCGCCGCTGGCGGCGCAGGGCGGGCCGGCCATGGACTACGCGATCCTGGCGCTGCACCTTGCCGGCGCGTCGTCGATCCTCGGCGCCATCAACTTCATCACGACCATCTTCAACATGCGCGCGCCGGGCATGACGCTCCATAAGATGCCGCTGTTCGTGTGGTCGGTGCTGATCACCGCCTTCCTGCTGCTGCTGGCGCTGCCGGTGCTGGCGGGTGCGATCACCATGCTGCTGACCGACCGCAATTTCGGGACCAGCTTCTTCGTTCCGGACCGCGGCGGCGACCCGCTGCTGTTCCAGCATCTGTTCTGGTTCTTCGGCCACCCCGAAGTGTACATTCTGATCCTGCCGGGGTTCGGAATCATCAGTCATATCGTTGCGACATTCGCCAAGAAGCCGGTGTTCGGCTATCTCGGCATGGCCTATGCGATGGTGGCGATCGGGGTGATCGGCTTCGTGGTGTGGGCGCACCATATGTTCACCGTCGGGCTCGATGTCGACACGCAAGCCTATTTCGTGGCGGCGACGATGGTGATCGCGGTTCCGACAGGCGTGAAGATCTTTTCCTGGATCGCCACAATGTGGGGCGGCTCGCTCGAGTTCCGCGCGCCGATGCTGTGGGCGGTCGGCTTCATCTTCCTGTTCACTGTGGGCGGGCTGACCGGCGTCGTGCTCGCCAATGCCGGTCTCGACCGGGTGCTCCACGACACCTACTACGTCGTGGCGCACTTCCATTATGTGCTGTCGCTCGGGGCGGTGTTCGCCATCTTCGGCGGCTGGTACTACTGGTTCCCCAAGATCTGGGGCTATGAGTACAACGAGACGCTGGCCAAGCTGCATTTCTGGGTGACGTTCATCGGAGTCAACCTGCTGTTCTTTCCGCAGCATTTTCTCGGCCTCTCCGGCATGCCGCGGCGCTATATCGACTATCCCGAAGCGTTTGCCGGCTGGAACTATGTGTCGTCGATCGGCTCCTACATCTCGTTCGTCGGCCTCCTGATCTTCTTCTATGTGTTCTTCGAGGCGCTTGGTCGTCGGCGCGTGGCTCCCGGCAATCCATGGGGCGAGGCGGCGACGACACTCGAATGGACGCTGCCCTCGCCGCCGCCTTTCCATCAGTTCAACACGCTGCCGGTGATCAAATGAATGTCGAGGCGCTGGGCTCGACCGCATCGGTCGGCGATTATCTTCAGCTCCTCAAGCCGCGGGTCATGTCGCTTGTCGTGTTCACGGCGTTTGTCGGCCTGACCCTGGCACCCGGCAGCGTCCATCCCTGGGTGGCGGCGGTGGCGATCCTGTGCATCCT
>JBKOZY010000198.1:0-8820 GCA_046726135.1 Pseudomonadota bacterium
CCCAGGTCCCTTGGCGATCTGATGGCGAGGAAGGAGCGGTTCGATATCCTGCCGAACGATCTCGGTGCCGTCGAAAATCATGTGGTGCAACGCGCGTGAGCCAGAGCCCTGTCGAAATCTCCACGCTGTCGAACGGCCTGACTGTGGTGACCCATGCCATGCCGCAGCTCGAGACGGTGGCGCTCGGCATCTGGGTCAGGGCCGGCGCACGCGATGAGCAACCGCCGGAGAACGGGATCGCGCATCTCCTCGAGCATATGGCGTTCAAGGGCACGAAGCGGCGCTCGGCGCGCGACATCGCCGAGGAGATCGAGGCGGCGGGCGGCGACATCAATGCCTCGACTGCCATGGAGAACACCGCCTATTACGCACGGGTTCTCAAGGACGACTGGCGGTTGGCGCTCGATGTGCTGTCCGACATCCTCATCTATCCGGTGTTCGATGGGCTGGAGCTGGAACGCGAGCGCGACGTGATCCTGCAGGAGATCGCCGCCGCGAATGACACGCCCGACGATCTGGTCTTCGACCTGCTGCAGGGGCGGGCATGGCCCGAGCATCCGCTCGGCCGTCCCATTCTCGGCACGGCCGAGCGGGTGGTCGCCCATGATGTCGCGGCGATCGCCGGCTATCGCGACCGGCACTACGCCGCCAACCGCATGGTGGTCGCGGCTGCCGGCAATATCGATCACCGACAGCTTGCAGCAGAGGCGGAGGCGCTGCTGGCCGGTCTCACACCGGCAAGCCGCCGTTCATGGCAGGCGCCGCGGTTTGTCGGTGGCCCGGCACTGGCGGCACGGCCGCTCGACCAGACCCATATCGCGTTCGGGCTGCCGGGCGTGAGCTACCACGATCATGACGTCTACACCATGCAAGTGCTCTCCGGAATTCTCGGCGGTGGCATGTCCTCGCGGCTGTTCCAGGAGCTCAGGGAGGAGCGCGGCCTGTGCTATGCGGTCTATTCCTATGCCTCGTCCTATGAGGACGGCGGCATTCTGACGGTCTATGCGGCGACCGCCCCCGACAAGGCGAAAGCGCTGGTTTCGGTGATGAGCGATGTCATGCGGTCGCTCGCCGACGACATTCCGGAGAGCGAGGTCGCCCGGGCTCGGGCCCAGATCAAGGCCGGGCTCGTCATGAATCTCGAAAGCGCGGCGGGGCGGGCCGACCAGATCGCCCGCCAATTCCTGGCCTTTGGCCGTGTTCCGGCAATTTCCGAGCTGATCGCCCGGATCGATGCGGTCGAAGCCTCGCAGGTGAGCGCATTGGCGGGGCGCGTGCTGACGGGCTCGCAACCGGCGATGGGAGCGGTCGGGGCAATAACGTCGCTTGCGCCCTACGAGAGGATCGCGGCAAGATTCACCTGAGGAACGCGTTACGGGGTCTTCCAGTCCATGGCCTTTCTTCGCGCCACCAGCTATCTCGATCCGCAGCCAGAGCTCCGCGGGCGTGGCGTCCGGCTGCGGGTGCCGACGGTCAACGACCATGAGGAATGGGCGGCGCTGCGTGAGGAGAGCCGCACCTTTCTGAGCCCATGGGAGCCGGTCTGGCCCCCTGACGACCTGACCCGCTCGGCGTTCCGGCAGCGGGTCAAGCGCTACATGCGCGATATGCGGTCTGATACCGGCTATGCCTATTTCGTCTTCTGCGCCGAAGCGGACCAGCTGGTGGGCGGGCTCACGCTTTCCAATGTGCGTCGCGGCGTCGCCCAGACCGCATCGCTCGGCTATTGGGTCGGGGCGCCGTACGCCCGGCGTGGCCATATGTCGGCGGCGGTGTCGACGGTCGTCTCCTATGCCTTCGACCATTTGCGCCTGCACCGAATCGAAGCGGCTTGCTTGCCGGTCAACCAGCCCTCCATCCGCCTCCTCAAACGGTGCGGCTTCGGCGAGGAGGGCTATGCCCGGCGCTATCTCAAGATTGCCGGCAGCTGGCAGGATCACCTGCTCTTCGCAATTCTGGAGAACGATCCCAGACCGTGAGCGCTGCCCGCATGGGAGGGTTGTCTTACCGGAGCATCATGCTCTAAATATTCGCCAAATCACGGTGGACGGCCACAAATTTGCCGTGCGTGATCGCTTGCCTGCCCCGCAGGGGCCCTGTAGGTAGGGTTGGGGTCGAAGCGGGAATCGACGGTTCAGACGTGAGCATGCTGCGTCTACGCTGCCATTGCATGGGGTGGCTGTTGCTGCTGCTCGCCATGCTTGCGCCGGTGCCGGTGCGGGCGGTCGAGGTGGTGGATACCTCGTTTTCCGGGCCTTTCATCGATCTCATGCCGGCGCTTCACGGCGTCGAAAGCGGTCGCGCCAACATCTTGATCGAGCTCCCGACCGATGCCTCGGGCCAGCGAATCCGCATGCCGCTGGAGGCGCGCAACACCGGTCCGACTCACCGCTGGGCGGTGCTGCATCTGCGCAATCCCAAGACGGAGTCGGAGAATCTGGTGCTCGTCATCCCGCATCAGGGCTTCTCGGATTCGGGCGTGTTCTGGCCGGTCCACTCCGGCACCCGGATTCACAGTTTCCAGATCTCGGCCGGGCAGTCGGTGCAGTCGCTCAGGGTTCCGGGAGCCGATGTGCTGGCGCTCACCATCAATCCCGGCTTCTCCGTCACCTATGCGATCGAGCTCGGCGATGGCGGGCTCGGCGGGCTCCTGCTGTGGCATCGCCAGGCCTGGGACGCCCAGGCTGGCTCGCAAGCGTTCTTCAACGGTGCGGTGCTCGGCATCGCCATCCTGCTCGCCATCGCCATTCTCTGCCTGTTCATCGTCCGGCGCCGGGCAGTGTTCCCGGCAGCAGCGCTGTTCGCCGGTCCGGCGGTGGCGTTCCTGGCAGCGGAGATGGGCTATCTCGGCGTGCTGGCAGCGTGGCTGCCATTCGGCATCAGCGAGGACCAGCTCAGGGTGGCAATCGAGGGCCTCATGCTGGCGGGCATCACGGCCTGCCTTGTCACCTTCCTCGAGCTCCGGCGCCGGTTGCCGGCGGTGGCCATTCTCGGACTTACGATCATGACCATGGCCATGGCGTTGATCGGCTATGGCCAGGTCCAGCCGGCGATCGCGACCGGCCTTATCCGGGTGCTGTTCTTTTTGGTTGTACTCGGCGGCTTCGGGGTCATCGCCTGGCTGTGGCGCGACCGCTCGGTCCGGGCGCAGGGCTCGCTCATCGTGTGGTCGGTGCTGACCGCCTGGACGCTGATCGCCGCCGCCGACTGTCTCGGTCTGATGACCGGCCGGCTGTCGACGCCGGTGACGCTGGCCGGCCTCGTTCTCGTGCTCCTCACCATGGCGTTCACCGTCACCCAGTTTGCCTTCGGATCGGTGATGGCATCGGGACGCTCGTTCGAGGACATCGCGCGCCGCGCCCTGGCGCTGGCCAATTCCGAGCAGTCGGTGTTCGACTGGCAGGTCGACAAGGGGCTGCTGTTCATCGGCCAGGAGCTCGAGCGCTCGCTTGGGCTGCGGCCGGGAGTGTTGAGCGGCAGCGATCTCACACCCTGGATGGAGCTGATCCACCCCTCGGACCGGCTGCCGTTCAAGACGGCGATCGAGGGCGCCGAGCGCCGCCGGCGCGGTGGGGTGTCACAGGAATTCCGGCTGAGGCGGGCCGATGGCAGCTATCGCTGGTATCTGCTCCGGGCGCGGGTGATCCAGGGGGATGACGGGCTGGCCGCCCGGATCATCGGGACGCTCGCCGACACCACCGCGTTCCGACGCTCGGAGGACCGGATCCTGACGGATGCGGTCCGCGACCGGGTCACCGGGCTGCCCAACCGTGCGCTGTTCCTCGACCGGCTGGAGCGCACGCTGAAGGGGCCGGCGGGAGCTCAGTCGGAAGTCCATGTGGTGGTGATCGACCTCGACCGGTTCAAGGCGGTCAATGACGGCCTCGGTCATGAGGTCGGCGACAGCCTGCTGCATGTGACCGCCAAGCGCCTCCAGGCGCTCGCCGGACCTGACGATACACTGGCTCGTCTGCCGGGCGACCAGTTCGGCATGGTGCTCCAGACCGGGCGGTCGAAGCCCGACATCCATGCCATGACGGAGCAGATCCGCCGCACCATTGCCCAGCCGGTCCGGGTGAGGGCGCAGGAGATCTTCCTCACCGGCTCGCTCGGCATCGCGGCGCCGCGGCCGGGCCGCATGGCGGCCGAGGACGTGCTGAAAAACGCCGAGGTGGCGCTTTATGAAGCCAAGCGGCGGGGCAAGGACACGATCGAGTTCTTCCGCCCGGGCATGCATGACGACCGCGGCCAGCTGCTGCTGATCGAGCAGGATCTCCGGCGCGCCATCGAGAGGAGCGAGATCGAGGTTGTCTATCAGCCGATCATGCGGCTCGGCGATCGCGAGCTTGCCGGCTTCGAGGCGCTGGTGCGATGGCGCCGCAATGGCGAGCTGCTGCAGCCGGCAGCCTTTCTCGGCATCGCCGAGGACACCGGCATCATCCGCGATCTCGGCCGGTATGTGCTGAACGAGGCGGCGCGGCAGCTCGGCATCTGGCAGCGGGCGTTCCGTCCTTCCGATCCGCTGTTCGTCGCGGTGAATGTGTCGTCGGCGCAGCTCGTCAACAATGAGCTTGTCGACGAGGTGCGGGCGCTGCTGGCGCGGGAGGACATCCGGCCCGGCACGCTCAAGCTCGAGATTACTGAATCGCTGGTGATGGAGAACCCGGAGTTGTCGGCCAAGGTCCTGGCGCGGCTGCATCAGCTCGGGGTCGGCCTGGCCTGCGATGATTTCGGGACCGGCTATTCGGCGCTGGCCAATCTGCGCCGCCTGCCGTTCGACACGCTCAAGATCGACCGCAGCTTCCTCGATGTCGAGCCGGAGGACGAGCAGGCGTCGATCATTCTCGAGGCGATCATTCTGCTCGCCCATGATCTCGGCCTGAGCGTCGTTGCCGAAGGGGTGGAGAACGGCGCCCAGGTGGCGCGGCTGAACGAGCTCGAGTGCGACTACGCGCAAGGTTTCTTCATCGGCGAGCCGGTGACGGCCAAGCAGGTGATCGAGGCGCTGGGCGGGCTTCCCTATAACGTCGCACAGCGCCGGTCCGGTATGGCGGCGTTCTGGGACCGGCTGCTTGGCCGCGAGGAGCGCCCCGCCGCATTGCCTGCGCCGGTGCTCGAGCCGGATGACGGACCGCGGGTCGAGGATGTGGCGGATTACGAGGAGGACGCGACGGTGCTGCAGCGGCGCAGCCCGGCACGGGCGGCATTGCCGCCGCCATCATCGCCGGCTTCGGCAGCGTCGCAGTTGCCTCCCGCCGCACCGCGGCTCAGGCCGGTGGCACCGCCACTCCCGGACCCCCAACCGGAACCGGCGGAGGAGAGTGCGGCACGGACGCGAGCCTTCGGCCTTGCCTCCTTCACCTGGCGGTTCGCCAAGCCAACCGCGTCGGCCAATGACGAAACGCCGCCGGCGAGCAGCGCGCCCGAGGGAGACGAAGAGCCGGCCGACATGGACATGGGCACTGTGACCGAGACGGTGGAGCCTCAGAGCGACGCGAGCGAAGAGGAGCCCCGCGAGGACGCTGCCGATGTCGGGCTCGAGGTGGTCGTCGTCGAGTTTGCGGGAGCGCGGGAGAAGGCGCGGCGGCTGAGACGGCGGCTCCGCGATGCGGCCCGCAGCCGGTCGCCGGCGGGGGAGTGAGCCTTCGGCTCAGGCGTGGCCGGCCTGGCCCGACAGCTTGGTCAGATCGATGCCGATCTTGCGCATCGCGCGCTCATATTTGCCATCGAGATTGCCGTCGAACACGATCGCGTCATCGGCAGCGCAATGCAGCCAGCCATTGCGCTGGATCTCAGTTTCGAGCTGACCCGGGCCCCAGCCGGCATAGCCGAGCGCCATCAAGGCGCGACGCGGGCCCCGTCCCCGGGCGATCGCCCGCAGCACATCCAATGTGGCGGTCAGCCCGATCTTCTCGTCAATCGGCAGGGTTGAATCGGCTGCGAAATAGTCGGTGGTGTGGAGAACGAAGCCGCGGCCGGTCTCGACCGGGCCGCCGAACTGGACATGCATCCGGGCAATGCTCGGCGGGAGGCTGATGCGCTGGCCTTCGGGAACAATGTTAAGCCGTTCAAGCAACTCGGGAAAAGTGATGCCTTCGGCGGGCTTGTTGACGACAATCCCCATGGCGCCTTCGGCCGAATGGGCGCACAGATAGATCACCGAACGATCGAACCGCGGGTCGCCGATGCTCGGCATTGCAACGAGAAGATTCCCATCGAGGAAACGAGGTGCGTCCATGGTCATTACCAATCCCCCGCATCAAGCCTACCGCGGAATTGTGTCGGAGCAAAGCCGCTGAGGCCCCGCTCGGTTCCTGACACAGACGTGATTCGCCGTTAACGGATGGTTTCCGATACTGCCGAACGCATGATTCCGATGCAAAAAATGCTCCTCCCGCTCGCCATTCTGGCCTCTATCCCGGCATCCGTCGCATGGGCCGGCGAGGGTGGCGGCGACTGGGTGACGCTTGACCAGGCCCGGCTGCGGCTGATCGATGGCGGGGTGGAGGGCGGCCGCCGACTTGCCGGATTGCAGATCGACTTGACCCCGGGCTGGAAGACCTATTGGCGGGTCCCCGGCGAGTCCGGCGTGCCGCCGGTGTTCGACTGGGCGGCATCGGCCAATCTGAAGCAGGCACAGGTTTTGTTTCCGGTACCGGCGCGGCTGCGTGACGAGGGCGGCGAGGCGATCGGCTATGAGGACGAGGTGATCTTCCCGGTTGAGGTCGCGGCCAGCGATCCGGCTCGGCCGGTCGCACTCAAGCTGACGCTGAGTTTTGCGGTTTGCCAGGCGATCTGCATTCCGGCCGAGGCGACGCTGTCGGCAACGCTTCCCGCTCCTCCTGTCGCCACGCCCGACCGGCAGCTCGTGCTCGACGGGCTGGCCAAGGTTCCGGCAGCGACCGGGGGTGGGCTCGACGTCAAGGAAGCGGCGCTGAAGCGGGCCCGTGAGCGGGAAGGCTACGAGCTGGTGGTGCGGCTCGAGGGGACGGGCGAGATGCCGGCCGACATTTTCGTCGAGGGCGATCCCGATCTCTATTTCGGGGCGCCGAAGCCACTCGATGCCGCTCTCTATGGCCTGCCGGTGTTCGGGCTCAAGCAGCCGGGCGCGCTGGTCGGCAAGATGCTGACGCTGACAGTGGTTGCGGGCGAGCGCAGCGTGGTAAGGTCGGTGGTCGTCCACTGATTTTCGAAAGGAAGCCCATGTTGATCAAAGTCGGTGACCGGCTGCCGGAGGCGACCTTCGTCACCATGAGCGAGAACGGTCCGGCAAAGCGCAGCGTCGCCGATATCTTCCGGGGAAAGCGGGTGGTGCTGTTTGCGGTGCCGGGCGCGTTCACGCCAACCTGCCATCTGAAGCACATGCCGGGCTTCATTCAGCAGGCGGAGGCGTTCCGGGCGCGCGGCATCGACACCATCGCCTGCGTCGCGGTCAACGACATCCATGTGCTGACCGCCTGGGGGAAGGCGAGCGGCGCCGATGGCACGATCCTGTTCCTGGCGGACGGCAATGGCGATTTCACCAGGGCGGTCGGCATGGAGCTCGACGGCACCGCCTTCGGCATGGGCCGGCGCTCCCAGCGCTATGCCATGCTGGTCGAGGACAGGGTGGTGAATGCCATCCATCTCGAAGCCCAGCCGGGCATCGCGGATGAGTCGAGTGCGGAGAAGCTGCTGGCGGTTGTGTGAGGGTAGGCAGTCGTCAGTAAGAGACCTGTCACCCGGCGCCTCGCGTCACGGAGCACGTCGCTACTGCCTATTGGCCTACTGCCTACTGCCTATTCCCTCCTTTTGCTGCGGCATGGATCTCTTTCTTCGCGCGCGTTGACCAAGTCCCCGGTACCGCGACAAGAGCACTGTGCGAAACGGCTCCATCTCCGGTCCGTCGAAACACGCAACCGCCATGCTGCCAAGATGCGCCAGCCCTTCTGCCGCCCTGTCGTGATCGGACAGGATCAGCGCGTGGAAGCAGACGACGACCTGATTGTGAGGAAATTCCGCAGCAGCCCGCTCGATGGTGGAAAGCGCCTCATCGAAGCGCTTGCGGTTCCGGTACGAGGAGGCAAGACAGATGAGGCAGCTCACCCGATCGGAGGGAGGCAGCCCGAGCGCCAGCGCCTTGTTATAATGCGCGATCGCCCGTGCCTCGCGCGATAGGCTGTCGAGCATATAGCCATATTCAAGATGCACCGCGGCGCTTGCGTCCGGCTTGCGGACCAGCTCCTTGAACATGCGCAAGGCTTCGTCGGTTTTTCCACGTTTTCGAATGCTTGCGATCTGCCGGAGTTGCCGATCAGTCACCGCTCTAACCTTTCGGGAAGAAGGCGAAATTCTTCCCTTCATGCTTGAACTGGAACGGATAGTTCGCGCCGGACCGGCGAATCCCGATCCGCTGCTGCTTGACCATCAAATGGCAGAGCCATCGTGGTGACCGGAAACGATTGACCCGGAGTGCAGGGAACTCGTCGACAGGTGTTCCCCGCAGAATGTTGATCACGTCGCTCCCGGGGATGAAATCCGGATTGCGGAAGTCGAAATGCATCCGCATCTGGTTGATCGTCGTCATGCCCATGAGGTTGTCGAAGATGTGCGCGATGCCGCGACCGATAACCAGGCTTCGGTCGGAATTGCTCTTGAAGCTGAGAGAGCATGACTTGTACAGCGTCGGCGAGCCCTTGCGGCAATCGACGAAGTGTCCGGTCATCACCCGCTCATCGTGAGCGAGAAAGGTCAGCACGTCGTCCTGCCCGAGGTGGCAGCCATAGAACTCGTAGCCGCCATGGCTGCTTTCGCTGAAGTCCTCAGCATGGAACACAACCG